>NZ_JAELUG010000029.1 GCF_016429255.1 Rhizobium sp. ASV8 | reverse complement strand
CAACTTCGTAGCGCCCAACAAATCCATCATCCGCCATGCAAATCTCCAGATAAACCTGGAAACCTTCTCCCACACGCGGCAAGCCTCAAAATACAGCCAATCCAATGGGGCGGAGACGGCGCTTACGGTTTACAATACCGATTTGATAGTCGCGTGTGAGTTCATGGTGAACCGCGACTTGCGGGGTGGTTCAAGCTAACCGGCATGCCGCATCTGGGCGAGGAGTTTCTTTCGGGGACTGCCTGAGGTGTTCATCATTGGCGAGGCAGTCCAGGTCGAAGATGGTTTAGCCCGCAGAATCTGGGAAGGTCGGGGTTATCCCGTGGCCTCTATAGAGGTGACGTTATAAGCATCATCGAGCGTGAAACGAACCGTGGCAGTGCTGTCGGCAACTGCAGTGAACGCGACAAAATGACCTTCTTCATCGATGTCGTGATAGCTTACGTCCAACTGTGCCTCGACCCATTCCCAGTCGCTCAGTTGTGCCACTCCATTAAAGAAACATTCATAAGGAAGGACCGCCTCAACCAGGATTTCGTCGACGACATGCGTGAAGGTTAGTTTTGGGTCGCCCAGATCAAGTCGAAGACTCTCTATCCCGAAATTGGAAATCCCTGGCGGCAGTCCAATGTCCACGGTGTGATTACGAATGCCGTCAGTAACGATTGCTTCGCTTTCCTTCGCGACCAACTCCAAAGCCCGGTTCTGAAGTCGTGTTTCCGTTTCCTTGATCTTCTCGCTCTGAGGCTCAATTATCGTCTTAAGAATGTCGTGAAGCTGACGCTCAAGCCCGATCCTTGCTGTATCGACACCGAAAGCCTGAGCATCCCGTAGGAGATCGTCGTGGAATCTCCCTTTGTTGTCGGCGAAATCACTGGCGTTGTCAGTGACGAGATAGAACATGTGTGGCGATGTAGCTTGTCGATCTAAGACGAACTCCAAGAAGGATCGCCAAATCATGTGGTCCTTGAAGCCGGTGCCATCCGCCTTATACGGCCTGAGATTAAGGTAATAGCGCTCGACCAGCTTATGAAGCGGCAGGTCGGGATAGGGCAGGGCGCCAATTGCCAAATTTTCCAACTGTTGGTCGCGCTCTGTCAGATAGTTCTTCAGAACCTTATCCAAGTCGATTTCTTCAAAACGTGGAACGAGGTTCGGCGGAACAAGGCTGCTGATGGATTTTAGCGCTGAGGTAATATCCGCAGTTTTTGCAGAAACCTCTTTGCGAACTTGTCCTTTCAACTCATCGAGGACAACGTTGGGAACCCATACTCCGCCCCCCAGTTTTCGGGCCGCCAGCGCGACAGCCCGCAGTCTAGGGCTCAGAAACCGCTTGTCGCGAAAAACCGTTGTTGTATCAATGATAACATGCATTCGAAATTCTGGACTCCATTATGGTGACCGGATAGCGGCTCCTACAGCTAGCGGTCAAGAAAGCCGCTCGTAAGACGGTGAACAAGCCGCTAATTTGACGATTATTTCCATTTTCGGGTCACCGTTAACTTATGGCGGCAGCTTGAACATTGTCGACTTGGCCAAGAAACCTATTGTCTCCGCCAATTCGGGAACAAATCTGCTGCTGTTGGCCGAGATTGGCCTCTTCCAGCTCGGGGCACCTCCTCAATCTGCATCGCTTCGTTGTCCCCGCCGCTCTCCGCATTGGGGGAAGGTTCTGTGCCAAAGGCATAGGACCGTCCGAATACTGAAAGCTGGCGATTCAGAATAACGAAGTATCAGCTACGGACACCCCGTTAGCCATCGTCATGGGCCGCGTATTTTAGAAGCTACGAGACGCGCGGCCTCCGAAGCCTTCTGCCCGGACCCTAATTCGCACTCCCAAACGACAATTACCTTCCAGCCGGCGGCCTGCAGTAGATCCTGGGAAGCCGCATCCCGTGCTACATTTCTGTCAAATTTATCCGCCCAAAACTGCGTGTTGCTCTTTGGCGTAGTCGCGACTTTGCATCCGTCGTGCCGATGCCAAAAACAGCCGTGCACAAATACCACAGCATTGTAGCGGGGAAGCACAATATCTGGTTTGCCCGGCAGGTCCTTGCGATGAAGTCTGAACCGCAGACCCAGTGCATGTATCGCGCGCCGCAGAGCAAGCTCTGGCGAGGTGTTCGAAGAGCGAATACGGGACATTCGCTCCGAACGCTCTGCGGGAGTCAGAAAATCGACCAAACCACTATTCCTCTTCTCCGAACCTGTCCCCCTTTTCCTTCACAAGTTCATAAAATGGGTAGCCTCTTATGAATTCTCCAGGGCTATCGAATGACTTATAAAGGCACTGGTGATTGCCCAACGCCTTTATACGCTCTGCCGTTTCCGCCGCAGTCGCAGATAATCCGAGAGCCGAAAGTTCGACATTTGTTATGTTCGGGACCTTATGGATAAACCAAGTCAGCAAAGGTTCGCGGTAGTCAGTGCCACCTGCCTTAAAGTGTCGGAGATACTGGGAGGCCAAAATTATTCCCGTTCCGAATTCGCGTCCCTGTAAAAGCAATTTGCGCAGAACATCGAACTCATAACGCATGATATTGTCTGCTTCATCCACCAGCAGATAAGAATCGATTGCTCTCAACTGAGGATCATGGCCGATAAACGGCCGCTTCGGCGTCCCTAGCATGTTCTCGTAGAACATATTCAGCATCACAGCGACCAGCATATTTTTGCTGTGGTCATCCTGACCAAGGGCATCCAGAGCTATCACGACGACACCGTCAAGGAAGATATCGAAAGGTACCGTACGGGATTGGTCTTCCTCGAAAATCTCCATATCAAGCATATCGCCAATTATCGACATTGGTGAGTCAGGCTTGCCTTCAACAATTTCATGGTAGGCAGCATGCACGTCCCGCAATGTGGGAGCGACGCCTACTGGTGCCGCATCATATGCCTCCTTCACGGCGCGCTTTAGCTTATCGCGCTGCACCGTCCCAATTCCCGAATAAATCTTGCCAAGAACGTCTGCAAAGAACCGGAAGCGCTCGAACCACGGCGCCGGTACATCCGCTGTTGTCCTAGTATCGAATAGGTTCAGCGGGATGCGATGCGGCCGAACCACGCGCGCTCCGGTGGCAGCTACAAAATCGTCACTGCTATAGTCGCGCTTATAATCGAAAATGAGAAAACGTGGTCGATGACCGCGGTTTTCGGGCCCAGACGACGTAATCTGCGCAATAAGCGACTTTAGAAGCTGCGTCTTACCCGTCCCTAAGTCGCCGACGACCCCAATGTTAAGCTGGTTGAGACGTGTGTCAGATAGATTCAGTTTAAGGTCCCGCGGACGAAATCCATCTATGGTCCTTCCAACCTCCAGAATGACGCCCTCCCCAAAAGGGACGTTGTGGGCTTGCTCTGTGCTAGAGGCTACGGTTGGCGGCGGCTCGGGGGACTCCGCGTCGTCCTCTTCGACAGATGCGGAATGCTCAGACTGTTTAACGGCTGCTTGAGAATGCGCCGGCGCCGGAGGGGTTTCCAAAACGGCCGGCTCCAAAATTGACGCAGGCATTAACTGCCAATCATCCAACCTGGCACGGACCATCTCATAAAAACCTGCCGGGTCGCCTGCCACGATCTTTCCTGCATCCTCGCGGGCAACGACAATCGTTTCCTCGAAGGAGTCATTATCAAAATCCTGCGGCTTGCTCGACGGACTGTCATCTAGAATAATCAACCGCCCGCGCTTATCGATCTCGACACAATCTTTGCCGCTGAGGATTGCACCTGCAATTCGCTCATGAAACTCGCTCCATTTTGCGCCGTGGCCAACCACATCGTGGTGCTGGCTATACACGCGCAGTCCAAAACCGATGATGGATAGAAGCAGGTGCTGATAAGCAAGCGACCACAGTTGTGGAAGCTCATCCTTACGCTGCAGCGCGATCAAAAGCGACGACAACGCCTTTGCCTGATCGAGCGCTTCAATGGCCTCGTTGGCACCAAATCGCGAACTAGGGCGGCACTTAACTTCAATGGGAGTGATCTTGACCCGCACATCCCCATCTGAAAGATCAAATCCAATCACAACGAGATCTGGGCGCAGCTGCGTGAGATCGCCCTTTTCTTTACCCAAGGCCTTGCTGAGATCGCTTATGTATCCACGAAATGGATCGACAGGCACGACTATTGTTATTTTCGCCTGTTCAACGGTTCCTCCGATCACCGGCAGGATCCCGTCGCCATGTTCTTGGTTGCGGCGGAAACGGTCTTGCAACAGACGCACGCCAACAAATACCCCGAGATCGCCAGTGGCTCCGGCATCATCTCCGGCAAGACCCTTGATGGTTGGAATGCCTCGTCGGGCGACCTCTAGAAGTACGTCTTGCACTTTATCCTGATCTAGGCCGCTGCACCCAGGCAGCCGCGCTAGTGCCTGGCCTAAGGCATCTCGATCGGCATCAGTGACCTGTGACAGCAGGTAATATCCATTGGTATCTCCCGCCCTGTGCGAATACGACGGCAGGTCAAAATCCCAGAGATACGCACCCTCTAACCATCCACCAAGGAAGCAAGCTGGATCAATCGCTGCCGATGACACCGCGACGAAGTCGGTTTGGCGCTCTCGCAGCATGTGTTGCACTTCATGCACATTCGGCGCGAACTGTAGGCCGGAACGTCCTGGTCCCAGATTTTCGACTGCGGAGAGGAGTGCAGCAACCTTGTCTACCAGCACTACACCGGTTGGCTCCGTCGCAGTTGACTGCCGAGACTCAGCTAGAAATGCACCTGGGAGTTGCCGTCTCACCCGATGACGAATCATTCCGCCGACACTGAGTGGCGTGCGCCCTTCAACAGCCACGGCTCGCGGCTCTGACATATCAAGTTGGGCAATAATACCAAGGTCGGGAACAGCGCCTTCCGGCTGACGATAGTACCATCGCACGCTGTTGCCAGAATCCTCGGATAGATTGGAAATCGTAGCCTCGTCGGGCCTAACGCCCAGGGGTCGATCGTCAAAAACTTCAACGAATCTGGAGCCGACAGCTCTGCTTCTTGGCCTCTTGAAATCTTGCTGAAAACGCGCGGTGCACCAATCCACAAGCCCTTGGTTGCAGGCATCCGTCGTACCGCCTGCGCTTGATATCGCTACCGCCACAACAGGCTTGGCTGCCAGTAAATCAGAGACATCATCAAGTGCCCGCATGACCTGTGCGGCGCTGAAACCAACTGAAATACCTCCAACGCTGATACCGAAAGCATCCCCGAATGGCGCAACAAGCGACCTTTGTGGCAGCTTATCGAGCTCTCGGCCGTTCCAAAGTACCGACCAATAGTCGGTGCCGTTCTCGACGGCGAGGAAATCAACCTGATCAAGGCCTGCAGGTGAGCGAATGTACAATGAGAGAATATCAGGTACGCAATCTGGATCGAGGACACTTGCCGCGGGGCACGGCTTGCCAGTCTCATCAGCCTCGGCAAGCAGTCGCTGGGCCACGACATGCCATGCTACCCGCAATGGGTGCATAGGTGATAGTAGAATTGCGACAGGCTCGCGTGAGAGGCTTCGCCCACTCCCGTCGAGAGATGAAACTGCAAATACATCTGTCCAACAAGCCACTTCTGGATCGGATGCAATCCAGGCATGATAAGAATCGACATATTTCTCAATCAATGCAGCGAAGTGGGTGTCGCGCAATGCCCACTCGCCTAGCCTTGCTGTCTCGAATACTCCCGATTGATCACCGTCGCCTCGTACGAGCCGGGCAATTTCTTCACGGGCATCCAAAAAATCAGTCGGAGGATGAAATTCACCAGGCGCAGGGCGAGGATCTTGAATAAAGGAGCCCCGAGAGAGAATAGGTCCGCTTTCGGCCTCCCAGATGGGCGGTGACCAGTGATCACCATAGTCGTCCGCAAGGATAACTGGCTTATAAGAATTGCGTATAGCGTCGCTGGCCAAAATCCAATCTTGCAGCATTGTCGATCGCACGGCCCGATTAACGGGAATGACTGCCTTAGCGTCGAAGCTTTCAAGTTGGCGTCTGTTTACCTTGATTAATCGCTCAAACTCGCTTCGGCAGCCAACCTCCGCTACATCCTCGCAGGCGATCAGAGTTCGGCATATTTCGCGAGAACGGGAGCCATCCTTGCCAGTACGCGAGAAGCCTATGTCGAATTGTCCATTTCCATCGACTTCAATCTCCACTCGGTACATTTCGGGAGTTGCTAGCCGCAATGCAACGGATGCCACAGTGCCGGAATTTCCATCGGACTGATCGATGGAAAGCTGTCCAGCAGTGTCAAGAATAATATCCGGCGATACGAAAATTAGTAATTCATAGCGGCCAGGGCCTGGTAGGCTTAAACTTGCTTCCCAGTCAGGGCCAGCTTTGCCACCGCTTTTGGCAGGCTTTCGAGGAGCAGAAAACTTCCGGGCGAGACGTGACGCGACAACTATACCGGGCTGCCAGGTTGCGAGTGAAATCACCTTCATCGATCCGGGCTTAAAACCCGTAGCAGTAGCCCTATATGTTAGGGGGAGCTTGTGAAGTGGTGGAGCCTGATCCGCGACTGCCTCGCCACTATCCGCCTCCACAACCCCCACAGATCCGTTTTGAGCAGCAGGGGTCCGGCTCACATCAATTCGAGTACCACCTGGTTCGCCACCTTTTGTCGCAAATTTTAGTACTACTGAGCTTGATACGATGGCAGGCGATGCCTTCCCCAGCACAGCAAGTGAATTCTCGCATGCCATCACGATGTCGCCGGCCGACGACGGATCCTCGGCAAGGAGTTCAGTCCACTTTTCAACATCTAGCGCTCGCCACCAATCGGGCGCTTTCAGCAGTTCTAGTTGACTTGCAGGACTGTAGAACGCGGGGGTGGCACGCTCGAATGTGGTTGCCACGTCGCACTTAGATCGAATGTGCGCCAAAAAGCTGGCCAAATGGTCCTTGTCTAACTCGTTCGCGCCATCGGATAACCTTTCTACGCTTCTGCGGAAACCTTCAGACATTGCTTCAGCAATTGCCTTCAGTGTACCGAGTTGGTCCTTTGCGGCCAAATTGCCATTCCGCATTGGCGGTACGCCGCACGCAAGGCTAACTGAGGCAGCGGCGCCGATCCCCGTCGTTTCATCAATCGAAAAGAGCTGTGATAACAGCCGCCACGCTCCCTCGCGAGGCGACGCGCCTTTTTCGGCCTCGTCTATCGCTCGGGCTGCGGCTTCGACAAGAGCCCTCCCGTCTTCAACGAGTGCGTCGGGAAGTCCAACGGATGAAAGCGCGTCCGTAACAAGGCTTTGAATGAAGCTGTCATCCCACCAAGCCTCGAATGTAGTATTGCCGCCATGGTTACCTTCAGCAACACCAAATTTATCCGCAGCGGTACTTACAGAAAGAATACTGTGTTCGCCGGAGGGAATAAGAGCGACAAAGCTGGCCGAGCTGGGAAGATTTCGAAGGTCGAGAATGTGGTCTTCGTTGCACCATCCGGATTTTCCGACAAGTGGATTTCGAGTGCGAAGTTCTTCGCGCGGTACCTGCAATAGTATCGGGAAATCAAATGGAGACCCGACAGCGTCGTCGCGCTCCAGCTCGCCGAACACCTCCGACATTATTTCGTGAGGTGGCCCTAGAAACATCAGGCGAATTTCGCTTGAGCCAGTTTGGTCTGGGGCTTTGGTGATCTTTGATCTAATTCTAGCGGCCAGAACCAATGCTAGGTTGCTCATGTGTTTTCCCCAGTGTTGCCGTTGGTCAGAAATGGCGGGACAAGAAGCATCCCGCTTTCGGCATCTGGGCTATCCAACACCAATCCCAACATTCGTAGCTGGTGCCCCAGCTCATTTTGCGGAATGTCACGATGATCCATCGTTACACCATACTGTGAAAGGTGCTCTGCAAGTCTTTGAACCGAGCGCGGGCCCGCAACGCCGGCCAGGGAGCAGTGCACCAGAGCAACGACGGCAACCGGACCAAGTGAAACAACCCATGGGCTGCTTGAGTGAACTCCTCGCTTTCTCAGTAGGTATCCTTGATCGTATCCCCTCAAGCGCGCGTTCGCAGTTTGCCGCTGCTGAAGGCTATATGTCACAAACTCATTGATATTCGAGCCGATGCCTTTGCGACACAACAGTGTGCGTGTTTCTCGATCAACCAATTCATCTACGGCCTCACGAATTTCCGAGGCACGAGGACCTGCGAGGGACCTGCGCACTTGATCACAAACCTCGCTCATACCCTCCGAAGATCCGAGAATATTTGCAGGCGTTTCGCCGGCCTCCTCGAGAGCCCACAGAATCGTATTAATCCCAAGTCGCGCTGTCAGGTAACGAGAAATGCTGTCGCGAATACCGGGTAGCGGTTTGTTCGAAAGCGGCAGGAACGAAAAACGAAACGGATACATTCGCTGTCGCGCTTCTTGAACCGATATTGGCCCCGCACCATTCAATGCCTCAGACAGGCACGCCCAGACTAACGCATGCAATTCGCAAAGCCATATCACATGGGCCACCGTCCCTAGACGCAATACTGCCTCCAAAAGGCTCGTCCACTGCCTTCGGGTTAACAAGCCCTTTGACGCGATCACCGAATTTAGGTCGTGAACGAATTGTCTAGCGGGAAAAGCAGCTCTCCCGACGTCTGGAAAGCTCGGCATCTCGTCCGAGGGCGCGGGCGCAAATGTCCAATTTGTTTCTGGCAGCCATGCTGCTATCTCAGCCTGAAGGAATCGGGCGAAAACATCATCATTCTCGTCCACTGCTAGAGCGTCGAAAAGTCTTCGCCATGTAGCCTCGGCTGTGGCTTGATCCGGCGAACCAAGCCAAACCATGCGCCGAACCAGCATGCCGGGCGTCCACGGGTTTCCCGCCAAACGTGGCGAGCCGGAAAATAGCGCCATTTGCGGCACCAACGGTGTTACTTGGAGAAACCTCTTAGCAGATTGGTTCGAACGCTTCGGGCTTTCGAGCACTGAATTGAGCAAGGTGTCGAGCGCGTCAGCATCAAGCGTTCCCGGGCTCGACGCTGATGCCTTTTCGCGTGCCTTCCTGATGAGGCCTTGCAGCTTTGTTCCTTGTTGCGTTACCGAGCGCTCGCTTATCCCCGGCAGGCCGATTACTCGATACAGCGACGATAGCACTACCTCGGATGTGGCATATTCCGGCGCCGGCGACATTGCCAGTCCGCCTTTTCCATAAACAGCATGCGACTTGCCCCACGGCGCGTTCTTAAACTCAGTTAGGCTCACGAGCGCCTACTCCTGCCCACAACCCCAAAAGCGGCGCGTCTTTGTTCTATAGTGACGCCATTGCCGAGCCGTATTTCGGCTCGACGCAATACGCTGTCATCTCGAACTATCGGCCCACCCAGTCTGGCAGCTGTCGTATCCAGCAGCGCCAACACCGATTTAGGCAAAGAGGAACTCGACATCCCCCGCTGAATATCTTTGACGGCCTTAAACAAGTCGTATGTCAATGCAACGTTCTGAGCTGAACTTCCTTCGCCGATCTCCAAAAAGCGCAGAGGGGCCGTAGGGCGCCCTTCCACCAACGGATCCGCTGGCTGCACATGTCTTCGAGGCACAACTAGCAGCGCTTGAAGGTTTAATGGCGGAAGCGGTTGGCCAAACGTCGTAGTCAACGAAACTTCAAACTCCTGATTTTTGTTCAACAGTAGCTCGATCTCGCGTGCCACCTCAAATACCCCATCGTCGTGTTTGTCCACCACCACTTTGTTGAACTCGTTCAGCAGTGGGGCGTCGAGCACCATCAGCGTTCGAACACCGATCGACCGACGAACGAGGCGGCAAGAGAAGTCGCGAATTAACCGCTGCACACGAGTCGCAGTTGCCGGGCGCTTTTTCCGTACGTCTTGCCGAGACAAATAAGTGTCGAGCTCCGCCAAACGACGAAGGAGATCCACTTCAAGTGAGGTTAGAATGCGTGATTTTCGAACGAATTCGAGCCCTTCGGAGACGGAGCGGCTAAAGCGGGTATCGATGTCTCGAAGCCGGTAGCTGGTATTCCGGCTAACTTCGACAACTGCATCCGGTCGTGCCAATGCGGGGTCGAGCGAACTGGAAAAGCTTTGCAATGATCCCTCGATCATAGCTGGCAAGTAAGGGGAGCGCCGCGAGCTGAGGAACCATTGAAGTCCCATAGCGGTATTATTCTCCTGAAGCCCTAGCTCTCTTAGGTCCTTGAGCAAGGATGGACCCGCGTCCCTATCCCACAGGTGGAACAACGCATGATGGTACTGTGCGGCCACAAGCTCAAATATTGCAGACGACGTTTTTGCTGACGGCTTTGCATTCCGAATAGCATCATGATCTGCGGTAATCAGGCTCGCTGCCCATGAGCATGGAGCAAGCTCAGAGGCACGACTTTCATGACGATGCCCTGCAAGAAGGTAAGAGAAGAGAGAAAAAAGATCGCGAAAGCTCCATCTCTTTCCACTCTCCAATTCAAACCACCGGAGCATGGTGAGCAAAGAATTTTCCTCGCGTGCATGCGATAACTGCTCTCGGCTGGTGCAGAACGGACATCTCGATCCCGCCTCGCATGTATCAGCTACGGGCCACAAGTTTGCGTCAGTGGCACGCCGGAGGACCTGAGTCGCTGGAGAAACACTTCCGTCGCGGTTCTCGACCAACAAGGACTCCATATCCATAGGCCAGACGGCTATTTGGGGGTATCCGTCGAGCGGCCAACATGACGGAGCATCGGGAAATAAACTGACCGACCGGGTTACTTTTTCGAGAAGCGCGCGTGCTTTGGACCTACACGCTTCAGTCGCGGCAATGAGCGCGTCGTCCAGAACACCGCGATTGACGCAGCATAGGTACAACCCTGCCACATCCTCTTGTAACGCGTTTTCGAGCTCGTTGATGAGGTTTTCGGCGGCAGATCCGCCCACGGTACCAGCCACAACTGACGCGTCTTGCACGACTGACAAAGAAAGTTCTGGGCGTCTAGGCGCAGCCAAAACGCCGACATTGATCTGCACAAGGCGCGGGACTTTACCTTCCAACGGGCGGAAGGAGCGGGACAGCTCTTGAATTAGGGCTCCAGCACAACCAAGCTCGGCATCAAGCCATTCCATGGTTGTCTCGATCGCGTCAGTCTTTCCGTTGCCCGGACCTCCAACAAGCAGGACAACGCGCGCTGCGTTCCTAGACTCGGCAGCAATTTCTTTGCACCACTCTTTAAGCTTACTCAGGAGATTGGTCGTAATAACTGCCTCGCTTGGGCGTCCACTTTTTTCGTCGAAGAGCCGCCGAACCCCACCGGCGCGGTTACCGGCCCAACTAAGAAGTTGCAAAGGAAACTGAGGCACAGACGCCTGATCCGTCATCTATCACTCCGCCGCGACAGCAAGTTGCTCGCCGGATCCAAAGAGCCTCTGGTTACGCTCAAGCTCGTCCAAGGCAAGCGATACTGCGAGTCCGATCGCTCTGGCCAAGTGGGGCGGAACCGCATTCCCGACCTGTGTATAACGTGGGCATTCGCGGGTTCTTCTATTGCCGCCCGTCGTAAATTTGCCTTTGAATTCAAACCAATCGGGAAAGGATTGTAGCCTCGCACTCTCACGGACGGTAAGGATTCGCGGTTCCGAGTAATGAAGAACATCGTCCGGCAACGTAGTTATTGTGGGCGCGGGTTCTGAAGGGGACATGGGGTATATTCGATGCTTTTTAAGGCCATATCCGCTGCGAGCCGCATCATTCATCCGTACCCCTTTAGGGCATTCGGCCAAAATCCGCGCAAATCTTTCACGTACGTCATCTCTATGGCGAGCAAGCCGCATGCTATTCGGAGTACCCCAAGAGCGATCACGCATTAGAACCTGATAGGGGGTACTTGCTTCCCGTGGAGTGGCCTCGAAGTAACCCTGTGGCGATTGGGAATCTGTGCAATTCGTCAGGGGGCGGTCACCAATCGCAAGATCCCCAATTGCATCCTCGGCAGACACAAAATCGGTAAGCTGCAGGTCA
Organism: Rhizobium sp. ASV8; assembly: GCF_016429255.1. GTDB lineage: Bacteria > Pseudomonadota > Alphaproteobacteria > Rhizobiales > Rhizobiaceae > Rhizobium. The sequence continues at coordinate 45,376 of NZ_JAELUG010000029.1, read as the reverse complement.
TGCAACTGCTGCATTCTTGCTTCTTCCAACAATTGGAAAACACGCGCAACACCGCCATTGAGCCATTGGCACAAGTCTGTTCGAATGCCAATGGCAATCAATCTGGAACGCTTCTGTGGGACCCCGAAGCGAGACGCGTCCAATAGAACCGCTTTTACTCTATAGCCAGCATCCTCCAAGCTGGCGGCTAATTTTTCATAGAATGATTCTCGGCGCGGCTGTGGGCCGGAGTGGATGTCCACTACGTTATTGCTTCGATGCGCGACCTGCATCCCTGGCACATTTTCCAAGATCAATGCAGATGGGCGGACAGCTTCAACAACCTCGACGTATTTTTTGAAAAGGAGATTGCGGGGATCATCCTCGACCCGTCGACCAGCAAAGCTGAAACCCTGACAAGGGGGGCCACCGGCGAGGATGTCGATCTTGCCGCGCAATTGTTCCAGAGCCGGCTTGTGGTGTTCGAGGACTTCGTCGATGCCCCATGCGCGCTGGTCTAGCCAGTTAGGCCACTCAAATCGATATGGCTCGGGAGCTCCCTGCTGAACGAGATTATTGGCAAAGGTCTCGAATGCCATGCTATCTCGCTCAACAGCGAAGAGCCCTCGCATGCCGGCAAGAGAAAGCCCGAGAGACAAGCCCCCACACCCAGAAAACAGGTCTATAAACTTACGCGAAGGCATTCGAATCGCTCATTAAGTATCCTCTCTTCATAACGAAACTAAAAATGACCGAATCGCAACACGAATTTGTTGCGTACGGCCAGCTTCTAGTTGCGCTACCCATAGTAAACGCGAAAGCCAGACACCATCGTTTCGCTCTCTCATGCACCATTGGCCGCCTAGCGCTTCCGCTCTCCAGCGACTAGAATATCTATGGCGCAGCCCAGAACTTGGAGGACCTGTAGAACCTTTCCGATCTGCGCAGTAGGTTTTCCGGCCTCAAGGTCAACAATGAACCTGACGCCAACTCCAGACACGCCCGCTAGTTCATCCTGTCGCAAATTTTGCTCCTTGCGTAGGCGGCGAACCAAGATACTGATATCATTAGTCTCTTTTATTCGAGCGGCCATCGACAATTTACCGTACGGGAAGAATCATTCAGATTACAAGCAAAATGGCATCGAAATTTACCTATCGGGAAGAGCACTGGCGAACGATTACTTCGATCGCGGTACATATGTTTGCAGCACTATGCTTTCGAGTGGCCTTCCTCGATCATCATTCAAGACTAGATAAAGTCCGCCTGGTAGAAGCGGCTTGTCTGTCATGGGCGCCCCGTTGGCTTCAGCCAACGCGCGGCGGACGCCAAACTCGCACTCAGCCAGAATCAAGTAGGCTTGCTCGACACGAGAACCGGGAAAATAGGTGTCCGGCCGATATCCTTGCATCTTTTTGAGTGAGCCAAGCAATTGATCGCTCAGGAAATAAAATTGCTCGCTCAGTAGGCCTCGCTCCACCCCGTCATCGGTTAATATGCTGTAGAGCCTTTCCATCAGCGGCAGCTTTTCTCCGCCTTGACTGTCGGCAGGCTGTTTCAGGTCGGGTCGGCCGTTGAAACCAATGTGAACCTCCCGGTGGCATGCGTCGCACAATGTTATGCCATTACCCGTGTCGAACTGTGCTCCTTCTACGAATGACTTGCGGCAGATATGGTGGGCAGAGAGCCGGCTGCGAGAGTGGCAATCAACGCACCTATGGCCATCTCGTTCTCGAATAAATTCGCTCCACAAGCGCAGACAATATTTGCGGGACAAGCCTTTTGAACGCGCGTCTCGAAGAGCCTCCAGCTTGGCTTGAATAGCAGCAGGGTTAGGGACCTGGATAGATTGAACCAAAGCGCGCGTCTTCCTCAGAGCATAGGATTCGGATCTAATTTCGCTCGGAAGATAGGATGACGATGCGAAACGATCGCGTCAACCAGCGCGGGCGGTTTCGAGGCCGCCAGCAGCAGCATGTTGCCGGCCTTCATTTCCAGGATCTGGTCAGCGGTCATAAGCTTCTGCCGTTGCTCGGCGGTGGGCGTCTTGCGGCTCTCGCTCCTGCATTGCGGCCACCTCTGTGATCAACCGAGTGCGACACCAAGTTAATCGACAAAGTTGCGGACGGCCTTACAGATGTTGGCGAACGATGGCACGAATCGCATGGAACGCCAGGTGTGAACGGCCCTTTCGTTCATCAGCCCAAGATAGAGAGCGGTGTTCTCTTCAAGGGGGAGGCGGTTCGGGTCGGGCGCGGACCTTATGTAAATCAGAGCTGTGCAACAACGTGCACTCGCTATCCAGTGGGATCGAGACCTATGCCGAGCGCTAGTGCCAACACGGATCATGATCCGCGGGGGCAATTGGAGCGCTCAGGTGACGATGACCGTTTTGCGCCCTCAAGTCGGACATAGAAAGCGCCTGGCGCGAGTCCCGAAAGCAGACGCTGCACGCAACGGAGCCACTCGCCTAGCTGAGAAACGTTCTCAATACCTGGCGCAGTGACGAAGCGCAGTTTGCCATCGCTTCTGCCAAAAATGCGACTCAAAGTCGTTCTCGTCTTGTGCCTTTCTTGTAAAGCACGGCTTGAACAGATTATCGGGCCTATCGCTTCGATCGGCTCCGTGTGTCTTCGAACAGGAGAGAATGCATGGATAACCTCAAGTATTTGACGGCAGAGGAAGTCAGCAGCCGATATCGCGGCGCGGTCAGCATCGGCACGCTTCGCAATTGGCGGGCCATGCGGATCGGGCCAAACTTTGTAAAAATTGGAAAGGCAGTGCTTTATCCTGTGAACGAACTCGATACCTGGGACCAACGAAATAAGGTTAAGTGCCGAGAAACTCGATCAATGCCTTTTGCCGAAAAGTGACCGCCCGAGCGCTTTTTCGCCCTACCAAGAGGGTCTGCCAACTCCAAAGATCGCCCAGCTAGCGGTTCTAAAAAGGTCGGTCCATCACACGACCGACCTTTGCACCCATCTATCGCTATCGCCTCAATCCCTTATTGAGGCCGCGTTTCAGCTGATGCTGTCGGGACAACTCCGCACGCTGAGCCCGGTCTGTTATCCGCGCGATCGCCCGGACCCGCTCGAGTTCGATCGCTGCCCTCGGCCCCAACCTCAAGCGGTCTACCGTGAGGTCGCGTGGATCCGAGCTCCCAAAACGCCGCTCGAGCGCTTGGGCGACGTGGGTTGCCTCGTTGAGCGCCTGCCTTCCGTCCGGGCTGGCGGACAGACGTTCGAGGAACTGGGCTTTCTCGGCATGGGGCAGGGCATCCAACTCCTTGAGCATGGCCTCGCTGCGTTTCGTCAGACCCGGAACTTCGATGACATCGCGCTTTTCGCGCTTCCAGGTTTCCGAACGGCGCTCCGCATCCAGCCAGCGCTCCCATCGCTGGCCGATCGAGACGATATGATGACCGAGCGCCCTGGCGTGATGACGAGCGACTTTGCGATCGCTGCTGTCGCCAAGGAGGCCGGACCTGCCACGCAGGTCTCCGAACTGCTCCGGGTGCTGGGCCACTCGTTTCGCCAACGGCTCCGCATTTGCGCTCTCCCGGAGGATGGCGGCGCCAAGCTTGCCGGCCACTCCATCCGGATTGGCATAGACGTGGCCACTGAGCGAACGCACAGCCTCCAGTGCGGCGTCAAACTGCGGCCGTGCCCGCTCGCGCGCGACCTCTTCGACGCTCTTGGCGTAGTGTGTGACCGCGGGAACCAGCGGCTCGACCTTGTCCACCATGCTTCGGGTTGGCGGTCCGAGGTCGATCTCACCGCGGAGAGCGATGTCGTCGCCCAGTCCTCGTCTGCCGGCAAAGGCCCGGGTATAGTCAAGTGTCGTCTCCTTGGCGCCCGACCGGCTCATGCTGGCGCCAAGCGCCTTCAAGTCTTTCAGTTCATCGCGGCCGGCATAGAGCTTTGCGGCATCGCGATGGCGCGTCATCGCCACATAGGTGAGGTGCCGATCCATGGTGGCTGACGCCATGACAAAGGCGCGATCGACGGTCGACCCCTGCGACTTGTGGATCGTCGTCGCATAGCCATGATCAAAGGCTTGGTAACGATTGACCGGTAGGGTCACGGCACGGGTGCCTTCTCTCCCGTAGCCGTCGAGCCTGATCCGTATTGCGTCCGGCTCGACGGCCGCCACCGTCCCCAACATGCCGTTCTTGACGGCAAGGTCGCGGTTGTTTTCCAGAAGCACGATGCGATCGCCCGGCGCGAACGAGCGCTTGCCGTCATTGGTCTGATAGAGGATTTCACGACCAAGCTCTCCCTGTTCGTCCTCGCCCTTTGCCAGGCGGCCTCGCTCCTGAAGCGACGATCGAATCCCGGCATTGATGGCGCGGACATCGACGCGCCGATGGGCAAGCGCGATCCGCGAACCTCCCGCGTTGTTCTCCAGATCTGCAATATAGTCTCGCACCAGATCGGCGCGGGCGTCTTCGCGGGTTTCGCGGAACTGGATGCGATTGTGGTCGGCATAATGGGCAAGGGCTTCGGCGGTGCGATGCGTGGCAAAGGCGATCGACGCCTCGCGTTGCCAGCCCTCGCGCTGACGACGGATTTCCCTGAGTTCGACTGCGCCGACGCATTCGACAATGGCCCGGAAGGGCGATCCCGCGCCGATCGCTTGCAGTTGTTCGTGGTCACCAACCAGGACCAGCTTTGCACCACGCGCTTCGACCTCGCCAACAAAGCGCGCAAGCTGCCGGCTGCCGACCATGCCGGCTTCATCGATGACAAGAATGTCGCCTCTGCCAAGCTCGCCCTTGCCCGACTGCCACCCATATTCCCACGACGCCAATGTTCGTGCCGCGATCCCCGAAGACTCCTCCAGGCCTTCGGCTGCCTTGCCGGCAAGAGCCGCGCCATGAACGCGATATCCCTGCCGTTCCCACGCATCGCGCGCCGCCGCCAGCATCGTCGACTTTCCGGCGCCGGCAAAGCCGATCACGGCGGCAATCTGCGTCGGCCCGGTCAGGTGCTGAATCGCAATTTTCTGCTCACCGCTTAAGCCGGCCTGGGCAAGCTGACTGTCTCGCTCGGCAACTGTGATGTCACCCCGATTGACACGGCTTGTCAGGGACGTCGCGGCGTCAAGCTTGATTGCGCTGTCTTGCCGTGCCAGCGCCTGGTCGACAGCCCGATCGGCGACATAATGGCTGGACGAGCGGCTCATGCGCTCCGCGCTGGCGGCCATGGCATGCTCGATCTCAAGCATCTCTCGTGTCGAATAGCGCGCCAGTTCGCCCTTCTGCTCTACGCGCAATTCGACAAGGGCAGGGGAGGCCATGACGGAGGCAAAGGCATTCTGGAAAGCCTGCGGATCGTCGATATAGCGATGCAGCGCCCGCGCCACATCGTAGCGGTCGAAGACGCTTTTTTCCGCCGTCAGGATCGACAGGACCTGGTCGGGCTTTTCCCGGATGAGATCGGCATTGCGCCGCGCCGCCTTCTCGTCGATGCGTGTGCGTGACACATCCAGTCCGCGCCGCTCCATCTGCGAGGCAGAGACGCCCATATGTTCGGTCGGCTCGATCTCGAGACCACGCTCCAGATGCGAGCGATGATCGAGCCTGGCATCGAGGCCGGCGAGCATCAGATGGCGGTTGGCGTGTTGCTCCCACGCCTGCCTGATGTCGCGAAGCTGCATGTGCGATGTCGGCTGGTTGTTGTTGAGCAGCCACTTGTTCTCCCGCTCGATCAACGTCTTCTCACCAAGCCCGTGAGCGTTGACGGTGCGCGTGGTCATCAGCATATGGGCATGGGCGTTTCGGACGTCACCCTGGACATGCGGACGATGGATGGCGAAGTCGATGGCGGCGCCATAACGGTTGGCCAGATCCTGGGCAAAGTTGCGGGTTAACGCCAGGCGCTGGTCTGGGCTCAGCTCATGCGGAAGGGCAAGCTCGAACTCGCGAGCAACCCGCGCATCGGTTCGCCTCTCCGCACGCTCCGCCGCGTTCCAGAGCGCGGCGCGATCCAGTGCCCAGCCTGCCTCGATGCCCTTGGGAAGAACGATCTCACTATGCTCGACACCCTGCTTATGGGTGAAGTCATGGGTCAGGCCGTCTCGCTCGTTGAGGATCTTCGTCGCAGTCCGATAGGCGATTGCGGCGACGGCGCTTCTGCCGGCGCCGCGGGCTATCGGCTTCATGCTGCAATGATAGATCGCCAAATCTCTTGTCCCTCTGAGCAAAGGCAAGTTTTGAGCGCTGAGTTGCGCAGCAACTCGTAAGTGCGCCCTTGGACCTTCAATCGCTGCGCTCCTTCAGTAGGGATCAGGCACACAGAGCCATCAACTGCCATTTCTGTCAGTTGCGATCGGGAAGGGGTCGCCTAGGGTCGGATCAATCGCGGGGTCGGGATTAGAATTGTCGTGGAAGGATGGTCATGGCGCGCAAGACGATTGAACAGCGGATCGCCGAACTGGAAGTGCGAAAGAAGACCCTGATGGCGCGGCTTGGCAAACGGGAACGCGCCGAGGATACAAGGCGCAAGATCCTGCTGGGCGCGCTTGTCCTCCATCATCTCGACCGCGGCGAGGATCCGTTCCTGCTGGACCTGGCGAATTGGCTACGTCGAGAGCTCCCGGGCTTCCTCAGCCGCGATCAGGACAAGATCCTGTTTCCCGACTTCATCGAGTTGCCGACCCCACTGAGCCCAGATGAGCACACAGCGGTCGACACGTGATGATGCTCGTTCATCTGCTGAAGTCGATTGCCAAAGCGCCGATCTATGCGATCTTCGGCGGAATGCTCGGATTGATATGGGCAACGCTCATCCTGCTCACGAATGGCGCTCTACATTGGCTCACAGGCCAAGAGGAAGGACCCATCAGCTTTGCCGTCACGGTCATTGCGAAGTATCTGCCGCTGGTGATGGTCGTGGGTGGTATCATCGGCGCCTTCGTGCCGATCTCGCAGCTGCGTGGTGCGGTGTTCGGCTCCGCCCGTTGGGCCAATCGCAAGGAGCGGCAATCGCTCGGCACGGTCGATACGGGCTTGCTGATCGGCCGCGATCCGGCAACCGGTCAACTTCTGCGCTATGATGGGCCTGCACATCTGTTGACCATGGCGCCAACCCGCACCGGCAAGGGCGTCGGCACCGTCATTCCCAATCTCTTGACCGCCAATCGCTCGGTGATCTGTATCGATCCGAAAGGGGAGAATGCCAGGATCGCCAATCGTGCACGCCAATCCTTCGGACCTGTTTATAGTCTCGATCCCTTCGGGGTCACCGGCACACCGTCGGCTGCGTTCAATCCTCTCGATACATTCGATCCGTCCAGTCTCGATGTCGCGGAAGACGCCAGCACTCTGGCCGACGCACTGGTCTTCGACGAACCGGGCATGGCGGGCGAAGCGCATTGGAACGAAGAGGCCAAGGCGTTGATCGCGGGGATCATTCTCTACATCATTGCCCATGAGCCTCCGGACGATCGGACGTTGATCCGCTTGCGTGAGTATCTCACCCTGGCGCCGGAGGCATTCGTGGCCCTGCTCCACCGCATGCAGGCGTCGAGCGAGATCGTCGGTCTCATCGCGCGCGCCGCCAATCGCCATCTCGGCAAGTCCGATCGCGAGGCTGCCGGCGTCCTGTCGGCTGCGCAACGCCACACCCACTTTCTCGACAGTCCGCGCATGGCAGCGGTCCTCTGTCGATCGGATATTCGCTTCGCCGATCTCAAGCATCGCAACGGAACGGTGTTTCTGGTTTTGCCGCCGGATCGGCTGTCGACCTATGCCCGTTGGCTGCGTCTGCTCGTCACTCAAAGTCTCGCCGACATGGCGCGCGATCCTTCCAAACCCAAATTCCCCGTCCTCTATCTCCTCGATGAGTTCGCGGCACTCGGCCATCTCGCGCCGATCGAACGGGCCATGGGGCTCATGGCTGGATATGGTGTTCAACTCTGGCCGATCATTCAGGACATTCATCAGCTCAGGGCGACATACGGCAAGCGGGCAGGGACGTTCCTCTCCAATGCCGGGATCCTGCAGGTGTTCGGCGTCAATGACATCGAGACGGCAGAGATGATCGGCAAGACAATTGGCAAAACGGACGCCCAGTACTTCACCGGATCCTGGAGCGAGGGAAAGCGCTCGACTTCCGAGCACGTATCGGCGCGGGACCTCATTAATCCCGACGAGATCATGAGGCTGTCACAGCAACAGATGATCCTGCTGCGTCAGGGGCAGCGACCGGCACTCGTGCGCAAGCTGCGATACTTCGATGATCCGGAGTTCAGGGGACTTTATGAGCCGCCATGAATGAAGCCGAGGACCTGATCAAGACGCTTATGTTCACGGCTGACTGCATTGTGAATAGTAGCGCAAGCGAGAGGAAGCGTATCGCCGAGGCATACTTCGACGCTCACGAGCTGGTGGGGAAGATCCCATTGAGAAACGGGAGTGCCTATCCTCGGATCGTTGCCTGTTTCGAGCAATTCGATCGCTATCGGGCGGCCAGCGATGTTGCCTGTTCGGGGTGGATGCTAGCCGCGTTAGAATTCCGACTGGACGAGCATAGTCTGGAGGGCTGGCGGGAACTCCGAACAATCGTCAATCAGCTAGTAGCGCTACTGCCTCTGACGACGACGATTGCAACAGTCCACTGACTTCTGGCATCATTTCCTATATTCGAGTGATCGACGCGCCGATCTTATGCCGACCTTTCCGTGCTTGATCGCGAGTATCGGACTCCGACACCACCACCGTTCTCGTCAATGAATTCTAGTCCTGCGGCTTCAAACGCGATCTGAATGGCTTGTAAGGTCGCGGCGTGCCCCGATCGTCCACTTTCAATTCGGGTTACCGTTGCTGCGGTTACGCTCGCCGCCTTAGCCAAGTCTCTCACACCCCACTTTAGCGCGGCGCGAGCCATACGAATTTGATCCCCTGATATCATATTATAACCTTGACATTAATTTTATTTACTTCAAACTCGGGGCTAGGCCAACGAAATCTGGCCGCAGTCAAGCAAGGAGCTGCAATCTCCTCGCTTGACCTAGCCACAATCAAGCTGTTCGGAGCTCGGATCATGGGTGATTCTGAGAATAGCAGAACTTTATCAAAAATCATGCAACGGCACATACTCGCAACCGGTGCAGAACCACACACGGATGTCGCACTCACGCTGTGGACCGAGTGGTTTATGCTGCGCGAGAGGCGCGAAGCCCTGTCTGTCAAACAGCAGGCGATGGAAACCCGTCTTTTGGCGATGGTCGGCAGCAACCCGATCATAGATCTGGCCAATCCGGACGATGAAGCTTCCGCTTTCGCGGCGACCGACGATGAAATCGACACTCTTCTCCCCGGAGAGGATATGGCTGAAACGAGAAGGCGCGCGAAAGCCCGACTGGGAGAGCTGCGTTCGGAATGGGATGCGGCAGACGACCAAATCGGCTACAGCCGGACGCATCAGGAGGAATTGGATGTGATGCATGCGGAACTCGCGGCCGCACGGCGTCTCTGGATGGTTCCTGCCGGTACGATCGCCGGAGTTGCGGCCAAACTGCACTCCCTCATCGAATGGGAGGACCCCGGCACCACCCCAGGCGAAAGCCCTTGGCCGGAACTGCGCTTAGTCCTTGGTGATCTGATCGAGATCGGAGAGTTGAAGAGGTCCTGATGCAGCTACGAGGACTTGAGTCCCGCGTCGCCCGAACGGATGATGCGCCACGAATCTATTTACATATCAATAGTTTGATGCAGCTTAGCCCGGTCTTTCGCAGGCCTTGGAGCGCATTCATGGTAACGTGTGGTTGATATTTCAAGAGGGGAGGTCGCGGTATCCGGAAAAGAATCCAGAAAAATTAACCATCCATTAACTATTCGCGTTGACAGTGTTAACTATTGGCGTATAACCGGGTTAAATCAGAATTCCCCGTTAATATCTTGGTAACCCACTTGCAATGTCCGATTGATTCGGGCATTAAAAAAGCACGTCGAAAATTCGACGTGCTTTTGTGTGTTTGCCGCGGTTGACTGGCTTGCCGCGAAGCAAGCCGCGCGCCGCAGCGGTGGTCTGGACAACTCCGTAAATAGCGCCCAAAGGCTGATTTGGCAAGGCCAGAGGGAATACGCAATATGGTTAATAAGCCTCCACTTCGTCCTGGAGATACTGTTCCGAAGTCTGGACAGTATCAGATTATCGGCCCGCGCGGCGGCGCTGGACCCGAGCGCACTGGCGTGCAGGGCAAGACGTTGCCGCCCACTCCTAAGCCGGGTTCAACCTATCGCCTCGTAGATCCTACGAAGACTCGGTAGCCGATAGCGCGATTAGCAGTGCTGACGGGAGGCTTCGATCTGCCGTCAGTTCGATGCTGTCTATTTTAGGGACAAGATAAAAATGGCTGATGTACAAGTAACTTGCATTAATAAGCGTGATCGTAATAGCAGCCACGAGGGCATTACCCATTTGGGAAATCCAAACGCGGGATGGAAATGGACTAGGGCTCAAGTGATTGAGTCGATCGAAACTAAGACAAACACCTTCTTTACCTTGGTTAATGGTAACAGGGCAAATATACGTGTTGTCGATGGTCCGAACGGCAAGTATGTCCGAACCTATGCGGATGGCAAGTGGACGGACAACCTTCTTGCATTGTCAGAGTGCGCATAACGAGGCTTGGCCAGCGCGAATGCTGGCCGTTCTCGATTTTACCAAAGCCATCCAAGAGGTCGCGTTAGTCCGCGCTCTCTCTTTTTTCATCACCATTGTACCGCAAAGTTGCGTTTCTGGTGTTGACCAAAAACGTTTTTTCGCAGCGTGAGCGGATCCGTCCGAAATGCAAAAGCGGGTCAAGTTCGTGGGATAATCAACAGTAGTTGCTACTGTTATCGAGATGGACGCATCTTGCCTTAGTTGCAACTGCAGAATGCAAGCGAGTGTGGCGTCGGTCACCCGTCCTTAAGCTGCCTTGGCTTAATCTCTATAGATCTACTGGACGGCAAGAGGCTGGCGGCCGGTTCGATTAGCGCCCGCTGCGATGCTCGATGGATTCCTCGCTGGGCGCCTCAGTCATCTGAGTTTAATGCCTTGAGGTGCGCGAGGAATATTGTGCCAATCTCGATGGCCCGTTTCGCCGCGTCCGAGTCGACGTCCACGCCATGTGAGGCTTCGTTCATGACCCGTAGCGAGCCGAGCATCTGCTCGGTGCTGGCAGGCACCGGGCCCTGCCGTTGTAGATCGCGCAACATGTTCATGATGCCGACAGGGCGATTGAAGACAACGCCTCGTTCGGAGGCGAGGTCGCGGACCGCGCGTTCGATTTCGATGCGGAGCTTGACCACGGACATCAGTGGGAACTCCCTGGCGAACTCGGCGACGGTCGGGAGATCCTCCTCGAGTTGTGGTGGGAGCGCGTGGGAGAGTTGATATTGAGCGACACCTATCGGCTTGCTGGAATCTCGCAGGGCGTATTCCACGATCATCTCGTTGCGCCCCTTGCACAAGATGATGCCTATGGTCGGCTTGTCATCCGGATGGCGTAGCTGATCGTCCACGGCTGACAGGTAAAAGTTCATCTTGCCGGCGAATTCGGGTTTAAAGTCCTCGATCTTCAGTTCGATCACCACAAAGCAGCGAAGGCGCAGGTGATAAAATAGGAGGTCGAGGAAATAATCCTGTCCGCCGACTTCGAGATGGTATTGGCTGCCGACGAAGGCGAAGCCTTTTCCGAGTTCGAGGATGAGCGAGCGAAGATGCTCAATCAGCCCGCGCTCGAGATCGCGCTCGAGCATTTCGGGACCAAGCGAAAGAAAGTCGAACGTGTAGGGATCTTTGAGAATCTGCTGGGCAAGCTCTGATTGCTCTGCCGGGAGCGTCTGTGAGAAGTTGGTCAACGCACTGCCTTGGCGGGCGAATAGATTGCTATCGATGTGGTGGACGAGAACGTTCCGGCTCCAGCCATGCTCGATCGCTTGCCGGGCATACCAGGTACGTTCTTGCGGTGTTTTGAGGGCGTCGAGGAGCCGTACGTTATGGCCCCAGGGCAATAGTGCAACAACCTGTTGCACGAATTCGCCGTTGGGCCAGGCCTCGGCAAATGAGCGCATATATTTCAAGTTTCGGGCTGACAGCCCCGTCATCTGCGGGAAAGCCTGGCCCAGGTCGTCTGCCAGGCGGTCAATTACCTTGGCTCCCCAACCCTCACGCTCTTGCCGGCCCAGAATGTCGCGACCAATGGTCCAATAGAGAACCACGAGCTCGCGATTGACTGACAAGCCAGCCCGATGCCGGGCGGCCGCGATCTTCTGCTTGAGGTCTCCGACGAAGGTGGCGTAGGCCTGAGGGTCCATTTCGGCGGCGCGATCGGATGTCTTTGCGCGGCGAGAAACGGGTTTCGGTGGCCGGGAAGTCATGCGACCGCCTTCAACCGCTTCTTCGTCAGCATGGCGCGAACAAACCTGTCCCACTTAAGCATGGCGGCGCGTTTCTCGGGCATATAGTTCCAACGATCGTAGTTCTTGGAGCTGACGTCCTGAAGCGTGTGATTCTGTAAGCGATCCCGGATCTCCTTCGACAATCCGGCCTTTCCGGCAAGCGTTTTCCAGGTTCTCCGCAGGTCCCGATTTGTCACGACTGGGATCACCTCGCGGTCGCGTTGGCGCCACATGAACGAATAAAGAGTGCCATGGCTAACCGGCTTGGACGGGTCCGTTGCCGAAGGAAAGAACCAGCCATAATCGTTTGGTTTAATAGACTCAATCAACTGCGCGGCGATCGTCGGCACGGGAATCGCATGGGGTTTGCCGTTCTTCGTTTTAGACCAGTCAATTATGCGCTCTTTCGCATCCCATTGATCAATGTGTAGACGCGCGATTTCCTCTACGCGCTGTCCAGTCAACATCAGGATTCTGACGGCTCGGCAATAAGGCGGATGGACTGGGGCGTCAGGGCATTCGAGCCAGCGGTAGAGACGAAGGAATTCGTCTTCGTCCAGCCATCGGGTTCCGACATTCTTGGGTTCTGTTGGTATGCCTGCGGCAGGATTGTACACTAGGCGGAAGCGTCGTGCCGAGGCCGTGCGGTAGTCGTGTTCGGATTTAAGGCCCCAACTGTAGGCGGATCGAATGTAGCTACGTACATGATCCGCCATCGAACGCTTTCCGCGCTCATAGATCGGGCGGATGATCGCGGTGATCTCGTCCGGTTCGATGTCGCGGGCAGGGCGGTTACGCCCAAGCGTGTCAGCGATCTTGTTCAGGCCCTTTTCGACCTCCTTCCACGACGGCTTTCCGTCGGCTTTGAGCGATGCGACGTAAGCTGCGAATAGGTCAGCAACGGTGCCAGGCCGAGTGTCGCCAGCAATTTTGATGCTGCGCCCCTTCTGGATCATGTCAGCGAAGTCGCGTTTGAAAATCTCGCGCGCCTGGCTGAGGCTCATGGAAGGGTAAGAGCCGAGCTTCTTCTTGAGGCGCTTTTGATCCCGCCACTGCTGCGCCATCCAATCCGCTGTTACACGGGTTGGCATTGGTTTCATCACGAGGACCAGTCGACCGGTTCCGTGTCCTTCACCATCGACGAGGCTCTGCTGTTTTCCGGTCTCCTCAACCATCTTCAGCGCGCGGCGAATTTCTCCATCTGTAAGGCTCGGCACTGGGGACTCCCGCAGGCTTTCAAGTGGGATCGGTTGACGGGTAGTAGGGGTCTGCATTTGGGGCTAAAACGGGACCTGATCCCCCTAAAGCCGACCCCAATATGCCACAGAAGGCGACTTTGCAGCAAGCCGAAAAACCGTTGTGCTTCAATGTGCTAGATCGTGATTGAGCGTGATCTAAAAGGCTAGAGTGGGATGGTTGTGCACGAGGATAACGGCCGAAGCGGAGAGCTCCAGCGCACGCTTGACGACTTCGCGCGGATAGACGGGCGTGTGATCGATCGTGCCGAAACCCTGGATCTCATCCGCAATGAGGGCGTTCTTCTTGTCGAGGAATAAAAGCCGGAACTGCTCGCGCGCCTCGTGGGCCATGGCGGTATGGCAGTAATCGATCAGCGCTTTCCAGGAGGAGAGCACAGGCGTGCCTGCCAATTCGCTCTTCAGCATGCGTTGCGCGACGCTGGCCATCAGTTTCAGATCGAGCGCCACGGCATCGCCGACGCCATTGACCTCGGTCAGCAGATTGACGGGAGCGCCGAATACGCCGCCAAGCGTGCCGAAGCGGGCAAGCAGGGCCTTGGCAATCGGCTTGGTGTCGCGGCGTGGAATGAGCCGGAACAGCAGCAATTCGAGAATTTCGTAGTCGGCAAGCGCCGTGTCGCCGCCGTCGCGATAACGATTTCGCAGCCGCTCGCGATGGCCGTGATAGTCGGCTTCGGCCTTGGCAGGCACGGCCTTTGCCGCTTTTGTCGGGAAGAACAGTCGCTCGTCGAAGAGAGAAGCCTCTTCCAAAGCCTCCGCTGCCCCGCCGCCATCTCGGGGCATGTTTCCATGTCCAGTGGAAGGAGCGGGGCGCTTCGCCATGAATTATCCCTGCAGCGCCGGCAGGCCTGGGCGGTCGAGGCCGCCGGGCGATAGCGTGAAGATCTCACAGCCGGTGGCGGTGACGCCGACAGTGTGTTCGTACTGCGCCGACAGCGAGCGGTCCCGCGTGACGGCCGTCCAACCATCGCCCAGCACCTTTACATGCGGCTTGCCGAGATTGATCATCGGCTCGATGGTGAAGATCATGCCTTCGCGCAATTCCGGTCCGTCGCTGACACGGCCGTAGTGGAGGATGTTCGGTGAATCGTGGAATAGGCTGCCGACGCCATGTCCGCAGAAATCGCGAACGACGGAGCAGCGCTCTCCCTCGGCATAGACCTGGATTGCCTCGCCGATGGCGCCCGTGCGGGCACCCGGACGCACGGCAGCAATGCCGCGCATCAGAGATTCGTAGGTAACTTCCAGAAGCCGTTCGGCCGAGCGCTTGATCTCGCCGACCGGATACATGCGGCTGGAATCACCGTGCCAGCCATCGAGCACATAGGTCACGTCGATGTTGACGATGTCGCCTTCGCGTAGCGGCTTGTCGTTAGGAATGCCGTGACAGACCACATGATTGATCGATGTGCAGGAGGATTTCATATAGCCGCGATAGTTCAGCGTCGCTGGATAAGCGCCGTGATCCATGCCGAATTCGAAGACGAAACGATCGATTGCATCGGTCGGCACGCCGGGTTCGACGATGGCGGCCAGTTCATCGAGGCAGCGGGCGGTCAGCTGGCACGCCTTGCGCATCCCGGCAAACGCATCCTGTCCGTAGATGCGGATAGCACCGGTATTCTTCGCCGGCGCCGTTGCCGCTTCGATGTAGTTCACCATAGTTAGCCTTCAGCAGAAATCTGTATCTTTATATCTAATGCAGCTATGCCGGGTTCGTCTATCGGGATCAACCCGGCCGGCGCGATTTCCGACGGCGAAACCCGGCATTTCAGCGCATATACTTCGACGCCACGCTCCAAAGCACGCTTGAAAGCCCTGGCGTAGACCGGATCGAGGTCGTCGCAGATCCGGAACCGCTCGCAATCGTCGCGCTGGATCACGAACAGCATCACGGAGCGGTAACCGGCCTCAACCATATCGCCCAGCTCTTCAAGATGCTTGGTGCCGCGTGCTGTCGCAGTATCGGGAAACTCCGCCAGCCCCGCCTGTCGCATGAAATGGACGTTTTTCACCTCGACATAGGTGGTTGTCCTCAAGGGATCGGTCAAGAGCAGGTCAACGCGGGAATTGCGGCCATAATTCTGCTCGCGCTTCACCGTGGTATAGTCTCCGAGATCGGAGACTTGTCCGAGCACGATTGCCTCCGCCGCAATGCGGTTCGGCATGGCGGTATTGACGCCCACGGTCGTACCATCGGCTTCGATCAACTCGAAGACATGGCGATATTTTCGCTTGGCGCCTTCGTGTTCCGAGAGCCAGATGCGCGAGCCCGGCGCGGTCAATCCCAGCATGGAGCCGGTGTTTGGGCATGAGCCGGTAATGAAGGTGCCGTCTTCCAGCTCCGCATCGAAAAGGAAGCGTTTGTAGCGCGCGATCAACCGGGCGGGAACGAGGGGCGGATTGAAAAGCATGTGCAGGCCGACCAGCTAGGCCCGTTCCATGACATAGCTGCCGGGTGCTTCTTCAAGGGCGTTGAGCGCCTGGCCGCCGGGCTGCCGCGCTGGAGCCATGCGATGATCCTGGGAGAGGATCCAGGCATGCCAATGTGTCCACCAGGAGCCGGGCGTTTCACTAGCCGTTTCCAGCCAATGCTCATACTCACCTTTGACCGGACCGCCGGTCCAAAACTGATATTTGCGCTTGTCGGGCGGATTGACGACGCCGGCTATGTGGCCGGAGCCGGTCAGCACGAATTCCACAGGGCCGCCGAAGCATTGACTGCCGACGAAGACGGACTTGGCAGGGGCGATATGGTCCTCGCGCGTCGCCAGATTGTAGACTGGAATGCGCACGTCCTTCAAAGACAATGTCTTGCCGTCGAGCACCATCTTGCCCTGGCTCAGCGCATTGTTGAGATAGCAATTGCGTAAATAAAACGAGTGGTTGGCAGCCGCCATTCGAGTGGAATCTGCGTTCCAGAACAGAAGGTCGAAGGGTAGGGGATCCTGGCCCTTCAGGTAGCTGTTGATGAAATAGGGCCAGATGAGCTCGGAAGCGCGAAGCATGTTGAAAGCGGTCGCCATCTTCGATCCCTCAAGATAGCCCACGACATTCATCTGCTGTTCGAGCGACGCGATCTGTTCCTCGTCGACGAAAACTTTCAGATCGCCGGCAAAGGTGAAGTCGACCTGTGTCGTCAGGAACGTCACCGTGCGGATGCGCTTGTTCTTTTCCTTGGCGTGGAGGGCGAGTGTCGCGGCCAGCAGCGTACCGCCGACGCAGTAGCCGATTGCATTGACCTCCTGCTCGCCGGTGGCTTTTTCAACCGTTTCCAGAGCAAAATCGATGCCCTCGCGCGCATAGGACGTCCAGTCCTTTGCGGCGTGACGCTGGTCGGGGTTCACCCACGATATGACGAAGACGGTATGCCCTTGTTCCACGCACCATTTTACGAATGATTTCTGCGGGTTGAGGTCGAGAATGTAGAATTTGTTGATCCAGGGCGGGCAAATGAGCAGCGGCCGCTTCAGCACTTTTTCCGTGGAGGGCTCATACTGGATAATCTGGCAGACATCGCTTTGCGCGATCACCTTGCCTGGGGTGAGTGCCATGTCGCGCCCAACGGCGAATTTGGTGATGTCTGTCTGGCGCAGCCGCAATTCGCCACGGCCAAGATTGATGTCTTCGGCGAGCATCCTCATGCCCCGCACGAGGTTCTCGGCATTGGAGGCGACGGTTTCCCGGTAAAGCTGCGGGTTGGTTGCAACGAAATTGGTCGGCGAGAAGGCCGCCGTGATCTGCTTGGTATAAAACGCGGCCTTGTGACGGGTATGTTCGTCCAGCCCTTCGGCGTCGCCCACCAGCTTTTCGGCCCAGCCGGCGGTCAGGAGATAGGTCTGCTTCAAAAAGTCGAAGAAGGGATTCTTCTGCCAGTCTTCGTCGGCGAAGCGCTTGTCCTTGACCGGTTCGGCTTCAGATGTCGCGGACGAATCGCCGCTGAGGCGTTGCATCGTCTTTGTCCACAGGCCGAAATAGCCGGAGAGCAGGTAGGTTTGCGCTTCCAATGTTCGCCGGGGATCGGAAAGCCAGTACTCCCCGACCTTGGAAAGCGTCTTGACCATGTCTGTGATCGGATCGGCGACGGTGTCGACTTTCTCGCCGCGCTCGCGTGGAGCGAGCCATGCGGAAGCGGCTTTTCCGAGGTTTTCCAGCGCACGGGCGAAATTGACAGCCATCGCCTCGGGATCTTTAACGATGTAAGGCTCGACTGACTTTGGATCGAAACCCGCAAAGCCGCCATTTCCTTCACTGTTGTCCCGCTTGCTGTCGGTCACGCATCATCCTCCCGGCGGCAGCTGCATCCTGTTTTCCATTTGTACATCTTGCGGGAAACGGAATACAAGTCGAATGAAACGCAAGCCTGCTCTTGCTTTGCCGCTGCGACAAATTTAACAGTCTCAACCCACGGCAAGGAATTGGGCAGGGCGACAATTATGGGCGGCGGCATGGTGGCAAGACTGAACCGATATTCCGTACTTTGCGGAGCGATGTGCGGGATTCTCGCTTTGACGCTCGCGGGCTGCTCGACGCCTGAGGAAAAGGCGGCATACGCCAAGCGCAAGCAGCCGCCTCAAGCGGTCGTCGTGAAGCCTGCCAGAGGCAGCGCGGTCAACGATACCAGCACGCAGCAGTACTATAAGGACGGCTATCCTTCGTTCAATTCGCCGCCGACTGCCGCAAATGTGCAGATCAACGATCAGCAGGCGGGCGATATGGTCAAGCAGCTGACAGCGCTCGGATCGCAGCGCAAGGCCGGCACCATATCCGAGGCGGAATACCAGAAGCGCGTTGCCGAAATGCGCAAGCTCGCCGCCGAGCATGGCCAGGACACGCTGCAGGAAATTCAGAAAGAGGGCAGCGCGCAGCCAGGGCAGACGCAGAATTAGCCTTGCCTTTCAGGCGATTTGGACGCAAAGCGTTCGGATAGGCTGAGTTTGGATGCGTCTTTTTCGGTTAAGTGCACCTTGCGTGCATAACCGCCCAAGATTCACCGCATGTTTCGAGAAGACATTGGTTGCGGCGCCGCGAGTTCCAAGTTCGTATTGCGGCTGTCCGGGAGAGCAACGAACTTCAGTGCGGTTTTGAGGGCCGCTGTCCCATGGGGAAAGAAATGGAAGAGTTTCATAAAGTCCGGCGTTTGCCGCCCTACGTTTTCGAACAGGTCAACCGTTTGAAAGCCAGCGCGCGAGCGGGCGGGGCGGACATTATCGATCTCGGTATGGGTAATCCCGACCTTCCGACCCCCAAGGCGATCGTCGATAAGCTGTGCGAAGTGGTGCAGGACCCGCGTACGCATCGTTATTCATCCTCCAAAGGCATTCCGGGCCTTCGCCGGGCTCAGGCGGCCTATTACGCCCGCCGCTTCGGCGTGAAGCTCAATCCGGATACGCAGGTGGTCGCCACCCTCGGCTCCAAGGAAGGCTTCGCCAACATGGCGCAGGCAATTACTGCGCCGGGCGACGTCATTCTCTGCCCGAACCCGACCTATCCGATCCATGCTTTCGGCTTCCTGATGGCCGGCGGCGTGATCCGTTCTATACCGGTCGAGCCGGACGATAGTTTCTTCCCGCCGCTGGAACGGGCTGTGCGTCATTCGATCCCGAAGCCGTTGGCGCTCATCCTGAACTATCCGTCGAACCCGACTGCCTATGTGGCGACGTTGGATTTCTACAAGGAAGTCGTCGCCTTCGCGAAGAAGCACGATATTATCGTGTTGTCGGATCTCGCCTATTCGGAGATCTATTTCGACGACGCGCCGCCGCCGTCGGTGCTGGAGGTTCCAGGTGCCATCGACGTTGCCGTCGAGTTCACCTCGATGTCTAAGACCTTTTCCATGCCAGGCTGGCGCATGGGCTTTGCCGTCGGCAATGAACGCCTGATCGCGGCGCTGACGCGCGTGAAGTCCTATCTCGACTACGGGGCCTTCACCCCGATCCAGGTTGCGGCGACGCATGCACTCAACGGCGACGGCTCCGACATCGCGGAGGTGCGCAGCATCTACAAGCGCCGCCGCGACATTCTCGTCGAAAGCTTCGGCAAGGCCGGCTTTGACGTGCCGCCGCCGGCTGCAACCATGTTTGCCTGGGCGAAGATCCCGGAAAAGTTCCGTCATCTCGGCTCGCTGGAGTTTTCCAAGCTACTGGTCGAGAAGGCCGATATCGCGGTTGCGCCCGGCATCGGATTCGGGGAGCAGGGCGACGATTATGTTCGCATCGCGCTCGTCGAGAATGAGCACCGCATCCGGCAGGCAGCGCGCAATCTCAAGCGCTTCCTCTCTTCAGCGGATGAAACGATGCACAACGTGATTTCGCTGAACGCACATCGTTCGTAATGTTATGCGGCAGCCGCTTTGGCGGCTGCCGCTCCAATATACTGATCAGGAATTTTCCATGGCAGATGCCCTCAAAATCGGCATTGCGGGCTTGGGTACCGTTGGTGCCTCGCTCGTTCGCATCATCCAGAGCCGCGCCAAAGAGCTTGCCGCTACCTGCGGCCGCCCCGTCAAGATCGTTGCCGTCACCGCGCGCGATCGCACCAAGGATCGTGGGATCGATCTCACGGATATCGAATGGTTCGGCGGTCCGGTGGATCTCGCTCAGAAGGCCGATATCGATGTGTTCGTCGAGCTGATCGGCGGTTCCGAAGGCGCAGCCAATGCGGCTGTGCGGGCAGCACTTGCACGCGGTCTCCATGTCGTCACGGCCAACAAGGCACTCCTTGCCTATCATGGCGTCGAGCTGGCTGAGATCGCCGAGGAAAAGGGCGCGCTGCTGAATTTCGAAGCGGCAGTCGCAGGTGGCATTCCCGTCATCAAGGCCCTGCGCGAATCCCTGACGGGCAATACGATTTCGCGCGTCTATGGCATCATGAACGGCACTTGCAACTACATCCTGACCCGGATGGAGAAAGAGGGCCTGTCCTTCGCGGATTGCCTGAAGGAAGCGCAGCGTCTCGGCTACGCCGAAGCCGATCCGGCTTTCGACATCGAGGGCAACGATACCGCTCACAAGCTTGCCATCCTGACGACGCTTGCCTTCGGCAATCGCATCGCAGCCGACGACATCTATCTCGAGGGCATCACCAACGTTTCGATCGAGGATATCCGTGCTGCGGCCGATCTCGGCTACCGCATCAAGCTGCTCGGCGTCGCCCAGCGCACGGAAACCGGTATCGAGCAACGCGTACACCCGACCATGGTGCCGCTTGATTCGGTTATCGCCCAGGTCGATGGCGTGACCAATGCCGTGGCGATCGAATCGGACATTCTCGGCGAATTGCTGATGGTCGGCCCCGGCGCCGGCGGTAATGCGACGGCATCCTCCGTGCTGGGTGATATCGCCGATATTGCCAAGAGCCGGCCGGGCGAGCAGCGCGTTCCGGTGCTCGGCCATCCCGCCAAGGCGCTCGAACCCTACCGCAAGGCGCAGATGCAGAGCCACGAAGGCGGCTACTTCATCCGTCTGACGGTTCTCGACCGCACCGGCGTCTTCGCAAGCGTCGCCACACGCATGGCGGAAAATCATATTTCGCTGGAATCGATCGTTCAGCGCTCGACGCAGCACCTGGCGCCTTCGGCGCATCAGACGATCATTCTCGTCACGCATGCGACGACGGAGGATTCGGTTCGCAAGGCAGTCGCGGCCATCAAGACCGAAGGCTACCTCGTCGGCGAACCGCAGGTCATCCGCATCGAGCGACCGAAGGAATAGGCTGACCGGCGGCGTCCCCGGACGCTGCCGTCCTCACAATTTGGGAGAGATGGTGGAGCAACCGGTCGATCCAGTTCAGCGTGCCTTTTTGGGCGTCGAGCGTTCCGTTTCCGGCAATCGCTGGGTTTCCCGTCTCGATCAGGCTGGTCAGAACAGAGCGCTTGCGATTGCGCAGGTACATGGCCTGCCGGAACTGATTGCCCGCGTGCTGGCCGGACGTGGCGTCGGCATCGACGAGGCTATGGCCTTCCTCGATCCGACGATCCGCAGTCTGATGCCTGATCCCTACTTGCTGACCGATTGCGAGAAGGCGGCGCAGCGTCTCCTGCGCGCGATCAAGACCGGCGAGACCGTTGCGATCTTCGGTGACTACGATGTCGATGGAGCGGCTTCCTCGGCGCTGCTTTATCGCTTTTTGACCCATTTCGGCGTTCCCGCGAGCATCTATATCCCGGATCGCATCTTCGAAGGCTACGGCCCCAATCCAAATGCTATCAATCAGCTCATCGACAATGGCGCGAAACTGATCGTGACCGTCGATTGCGGCTCCACCAGCTTCGAAGCGCTCGAGGCGGCGAGGGCGCGCAATATCGATGTCGTGGTCATCGATCACCATCAGGTCGGACATGAATTGCCGCCATGCCATGCGCTGGTCAATCCGAACCGCGAGGATGATCTGTCGGGGCAGGGGCATCTCTGCGCTGCCGGAGTCGTTTTCCTCGTTCTGGTCGCCGCCCTGAAACAGTTGCGCGAGGCGGGTGACGCCCGTGTGCGTTCCGTCGATCTGCTTTCCTGGCTCGATATCGTCGCGCTTGCGACCGTCTGCGATGTCGTGCCGCTCAAAGGGCTTAACCGCGCCTATGTCGTCAAGGGGCTGATTGCAGCCCGCCATCAGGGCAATCCCGGCCTTGCGGCCCTGTTCCGCAAGGCGGGGCTAGGCGGCCCGGTCACGCCATATCATTTCGGCTTCCTGATCGGCCCGCGCATCAATGCCGGCGGCCGCATCGGCGATGCAGCGCTTGGAGCGCGCCTTTTGACGCTGGATGACACCGGCGAGGCCGAGACGATCGCCGCTAAGCTCGATGAGCTCAATCGCGAACGCCAGGCCATGGAAGCTGCGATGTTGCAGGAGGCTGAGGCCGAAGCACTGGCGGAATACGGCAATGGCGATGGCGCCGCCGTTATCATCACCGCGCGGGAGAATTGGCATCCGGGCATTGTCGGCCTGATCGCTTCACGGCTGAAGGACAAGTTTCGCAGGCCGGCCTTTGCCATTGCCTTCGATTCGTCGGGAAAAGGCACCGGGTCCGGCCGTTCGATCAACGGTTTCGATATGGGACGGATGGTTCGCGCCGCCGTGGATGCAGGCCTGCTGGTCAAAGGGGGCGGCCATGCCATGGCGGCCGGCTTGACGGTGGAGCGAAGCAATCTCGGAAAGATGCGCGCCTTCTTCACGGAAAAGGCCGAGAAGCAGGTGGCTGGTCTGGTGGCGAACGAGACGCTGAAGATCGACGGCGCAATCGGCGCAAGCGGCGCGACCGTCGAGCTGATAGATCGCCTTGAAACAGCCGGTCCCTATGGTTCCGGCCATCCGCAGCCCATCTTTGCGCTTCCCAGCCACAGGCTGCGCGATTCCCGTCTTGTCGGTCAGTCGCATATCAAGATCACGCTGGAAGCGCAGGACGGCGGCCGGGTTGATGGCATCGCATTCCGCGCTGCAGAGACGCCGCTTGGCCAGTTGTTGATGTCTTCGCGCGGCGCTCAGATCCACGTGGCCGGTACGCTCGGTGCCGATCACTGGCAAGGGAGCCGCCGTGTGCAGCTTCGTGTCACGGACGCAGCAAAAGCGCCCTGAGCGACCACGAGAATAGCCCAAGCGATGAGATTCGTCGATAGCAATGAACTATCGTCTCTCAGCATTCGATGACTGCATCCAACTATTGCCATTTGTGAAGAAGCATTCGTTCAAATCACGCAGCGCTGCGATCGACGGTCTTGGATGGTACCGATGTCTTTCAGACTGAGACTCTTGGTGGCAGTTCTTGTTTTGGTGTCGCTTTCGACAGCGGGAGCTGCCGGTTGGCTATGGGCGCGCAATGGTGCTTACGGCTTCAACACTTTTTTGCGGCGTGGCGGTACCTACTGGATTTCAGTCAGGCCTGACGATTCGCGCCTGTCACCCTCCATGCGGCTGGCGCTCCGCGATCCGCAGCCGGTGGCGCAACCAGGCCCTCTTGCGTGGCAGGAGCCTCGGAAAGGCTTCGAGGTTGCTGAACTGCCGGTCATGGTGAACGGTAGTGAGGCTGATCGCATCTTGCTGAACCGCATAGATCCCGCGCTGTATCGTTTCGTAGCGAGAAATGCGCCGGACGGAGACAGAGGCATCGATGAATGGGAACGCGTATTGCCGAAAGCGCTCCTCATTGTTAACGGCAGCTACTACGACCTCAAGGGGAGGCCGGATACGCCGATCATAAGCAATAGTATCGCCATGGGGCCGGCGACATACGAGGCAAAAGCCGGCGCTTTTATCGCAGGCGATGGATTCGCCGATATCAGGGATTTGGCCCATCAGGACTGGCAAGCGGCGTTCGCAGGGGCGGCAAACGCCATGGTCTCATACCCTCTGCTGATTGGTTCCGATGGGCAGACCCACGTCAACGCCAAAAGCCGTTGGCTGGCCAACCGCACCTTCGTCGGCAAAGATGGTGCGGGCCGCATCATTGTCGGGACCACAAAGGAAGCCTTCTTTCCGCTCGCAGCATTGGCAGAGTTTTTAAAAAGCTCCCCTCTGGATCTGAAGATCGCGCTTAATTTCGATGGCGGGCCGATTGCCTGCCAAAGCGTCCGTTTGCCGGGATTCCAGAGAAAGTTTTACGCGCGCTGGGAAGCGCAGGTCCAGGGTGATGACGTTCAGCTTCTGCGGTGGCCGATATCAAGCGCTACGTGGGCGATGCCAATGGTTTTGACCGTCGAGCCGAAGTAGCGCGCAGCTTTGAAATTTCTCGATAATTTGGGAAAAACAGTGGCACGCCCTAGGGGAGTCGAACCCCTCTTTACAGAATGAAAATCTGTCGTCCTAACCGATAGACGAAGGGCGCGTGCTGTGGCGCCCTTATAGTCAGCACCTTTCATTCCCGCAAGCGGAAAATCGCGAAAAATCTCAAAAAAATCCATGACTAGGGAAAGATTTTTCGAGGCCTTGTGGAAAACTTTGAAGCACCGGGATTTGGTACGCCCTAGGGGAGTCGAACCCCTCTTTACAGAATGAGAATCTGTCGTCCTAACCGATAGACGAAGGGCGCATGCGCACAAACTAGATAAGAACGACCAATTGCTTCTGCAAGCGGTGGCTTATTCGATTGGTTTGGGGAAGGACTACAGTGGCACGCCCTAGGGGAGTCGAACCCCTCTTTACAGAATGAAAATCTGTCGTCCTAACCGATAGACGAAGGGCGCGTGCAGCTGTTGTGTGGCGCGCTTATAGCGGGGTGATTTCATTCCTGCAAGCGGCAATTTTGCTTTTTTGTGGAAAAAATGACAGATGGATGAAATTACCGCCGGCCTTGAATAAGCGTGACTTAACAGGACCTTGCCGGCGACGCCGTAGATTCCCTGCAAACGCGGGCTCTTTATTCGTCAGAAGCGCCCTTTGCGGGTTGTACCAGCAGTTTGCCGTTCTGGGGTTGGTTTTTCGAAGCCACAAACTGCGCCAGGATTGCCGCCTGTTTGCTGTTCAGTTCGCGGACGTTCGGGTTCGGCGTGGCCGATACCCCCGATGCCGTGACCTGCGCAATTGGCTGCGGCGAGCTTGTCGCAGGGGTGGTTGCGTTGCGAATGACAGGCGGTGGCAACACGTCCGCGGAGGTCAGGCCTTTCGCAGCAGCGGGATCGGGCGCTTGCTGTGTCATAGGCTGCACCATCCCAGGCGGAGTGCTGTAGACGCTGCGCATCATCGGCGTGATCGCCTGCGCGCCGTCAGGCTGGTTCTTGGCGAGTGTTCCGTCCGGGTTGGCGGCGATGGGCGGCGGGGCGGCAAAGATACTGCTTCTGCTGGCATTGACGCCTGTCGGCTGCGTCACCAGGCCGGCGATGCCAGTCTGCGCATCCGTGGGCGCTGCTGCCGGAGCGGGATAGAACGCCTGATTCTGCTGGGCGACGATCTGCTGGCGTGTATCGTTGACGCTATGCACCAGCGGGTCGCGATAGGCGAGGTCGCCCTTGCGCCGCCGGGCGTCGGCCTTGTTGTTCATGTCGGCGGCGAGCTGTTCTGCGGCTGTCGGTTGCGCGACCGGTGCGGCATCCGACGTTTCCATAGGCTTCTTGCCCGTTGTGGCGCAGCCCGCGATCATCACAAATGAGGCGATGACGGCAATAGTGCTTGCGAGCTTTTTCCCGCGGTATAAAGTCTGTTGATCGCACATAGGACGTTCCCCGCAAAAAAGGTTTGCATCGGAACGGCCTCTGGCGAGGGACGGCGATATCGCACGTGCTCACTGGGAACAATGACCGCGCCATATCCGATGCATGATGCTTCGAGTCGTCCAAGCATGCCGGAGGATGGGCATGGGCGGCAAGCGCGAAACGGATGGTCCCGCGCATGCCGTAAGCCTCGCGAAAGTTTCCGTCTTACCAGGTGCCGGTGTTCGGCATGGAAGCCCATGGTTCGGCAGAAGGAAGATTGGGACCCTTTTGCAGGATTTCGATGGAGATGCCGTCCGGAGAGCGCACGAATGCCATGTGGCCATCGCGCGGCGGACGGTTGATCGTGATGCCGTTGTCCATCAGATTCTGGCAGGTCGCATAGATATCGTCGACCTCATAGGCGAGGTGGCCGAAGTTGCGTCCGCCGGTATATTCCTGCGGATCCCAGTTGTAGGTCAGTTCCAGGCTGGGCGCGCCGTTGTTTCGGGATGATTCGGCATCTTCGCTGGCTGCAAGGAAAACGAGTGTGAATCGACCTTTCTCGTTTTCATAGCGACGGGTTTCGATAAGGCCGAACAAGGTGCTATAAAAGTGCAACGAGGCGTCGAGATCGGTGACGCGAACCATCGTGTGGAGATAACGCATTCTATTTCCTCTCTTAATGTGTGGCTGGCCGGATCTTCGGACAAAGCACCAGCTTCGCGCAAGTCTTGGAGCGATAATCTTAGGGTGGGAATAAACGAAAACTAGGACTTGCGCTTTTCCGTTACCAAGATGTTAATCTTGATATCAGGGAATCAGTTAAACGTAACAGTGTGACGCGTAATCGAGGGCTGGCTAGGATGGGTGACAGAATTTCGTCGAAGGGAATTATCGACTTCGAAGAGATGTCGGGTGATGCCGTCGAGCTCATCGAAATCTCCGGCGTCGTCAAGTGGTTCGATGTTGCCAAGGGCTTCGGTTTCATCGTGCCGGATAACGGCATGCAGGATGTGTTGTTGCACGTCACCTGCCTGCGCCGCGATGGTTACCAGACGATCCTTGAGGGGACCCGCATTGTTGCGCTGATCCAGCGCCGGGAGCGCGGTTATCAGGCCTTTAAAATTCTTTCCATGGATCAGTCGACGGCGGTGCATCCGTCGCAGATGCCTCCGGTTCGCACGCATGTGCAGGTTACCGCGACGAGCGGCCTCGAGCGTGCGCTGGTCAAGTGGTTCAATCGCACCAAAGGCTTCGGTTTCCTGACGCGCGGCGAGGGCACGGAGGACATCTTCGTGCATATGGAAACGCTCCGGCGCTTCGGTCTTGCCGAGTTGCGACCGGGCCAAGTCGTGCTAGTGCGCTTCGGCCCCGGTGACAAGGGGCTGATGGCTGCCGAGATCCATCCGGATGCGCCAAGCCCGGCAACGCGGCCTCACTGATATGAGAAGAGATTTGGTTCTCAAGGTTTTGAAAAGCGCCATTTTGGCGCTTTTTATCGTTGGAGCGGGTGCCTCGGGCTCGTTTGCAGCGCAAACCACAGATCAGCAGTCGGTGAAGTTCGAATCGGAGCCGCTATCGATCAGGTCGGCTAAGGGCGAGACGCATAAATTCACGGTCGAGCTGGCTGTAACGCCACCGCAGCTGGAATACGGGCTGATGTATCGAGACAAGATGCCGGCCGATCACGGCATGCTGTTCGATTTCGGCACGTCGCGCCCCGTGATGATGTGGATGAAAAACACCAAGCTGTCGCTCGACATGCTGTTTCTGGACCAGAAAGGTGCCGTCACCCATATCCAGGAAAACGCCGTGCCCTATTCTGAAGCGATCATCAGTTCCAACGGGCCGGTTGCCTATGTCATCGAGCTGAACGGCGGGATCGTGAAGAAACTCGGCCTTGCCGTGGGCGACAAGGTGACGAGCGCCACCATTTCGGCAAAACTTGGCAAATAGATTTTCGTCGGGGAAGATTTCCCCAGCGTGATTTTAGCTGTTGCAGCGGGCGGATGAACCGTGTATCTCCCCACTCGTTCCGTTGGATCAATTGTTCGACGGCGCAGAATGAAGACATGAAGCCAATTGCCCGAGGGCAATCTCTAGGCGGTCATGTCGACGGTACGGAGTGTAGCGCAGTCTGGTAGCGCATCTGGTTTGGGACCAGAGGGTCGGGAGTTCGAATCTCTCCACTCCGACCATTTAAATAACTGATATAATTCCCAAAAATCGAAGATCTGAGCTCCGAGGCGTGCGGTGATTGTCGGATTGCGCCGGCTACGGCGCTTTTTGGTATTTTCTCATTGCGCTCTCCGTCTCGCTCGGACGCTCTATGCATCGCCCCGCTGGAAATTGCTCCCGGCGCCGGATGTTAGCCAACGGCGTCATGTCCGCGAAAGCGGCTGCCGCGCAAGGATCCAATAGTCTCGTTCCGTTACCTTTTCGAAGCAACGGATCTCGTCCTGGAAGCCCAGTCGTCGGTAGAAGGGCAAGCTCAGGGGATTGAACGTCTCGAGAAAGCATATCGCGTCTTGGCGATCTGCCCGGCTCAGCGTTATCTGGAGAAGTCGCTGCGCCAATCCCTTTCCTTGTGCTTGCGGCCGTACACCAAGAATCGACAGGTACCACCCGTCGAAGAGTTCCTGAGGGACGTGCTCGGCCATGGATTCGGAAATCCGCAGATAATTGTCAAATCCCCGGGCTCCCAACAGCTTGGCAAGCGCTTGCTTGCGGGCTGCGGCATGGATCTCGATATCGTCGTTGCTCGCCTCGTTGGTATGCCACAGCGCGGCGCCATCGGCGCCAGCATACCGCACTTCGCCGATTCCCTGTGCTTCGACGATTGCAAGATCGAAATACTCGGCAAGAATGGCTTGTCTGCTTTCCTCATCGTCACCGGATTCTATGGTCACCGCACGGTAAAACGGATCGTCGATCAGGGCTTCGGCAAGGGAGATGCAAACGGGTGAAATCTGGCTCACAAAAAACTCCGAGAATAAATAGTCAGCGCTCCCGAGCCGATTCGATCCACTTGAGGAGCCTCGCAAGGTCATCTTAGGAAGCTTGTCGGGGAGGTCTACTTCGAAATGATGTCGTATACGGTCTTCCGATCAAAGCTTGCGCCATTCCGACCGATGTCATGAACCCGCCGATCGACGCTGATCTCGCCGGGACCTGCCACAACGGCTTGATCCGTCTCCTGGGAATTGACGTCGTTGCAGGGAAGGATCCACCACCGCGACCGGTGGAAAGCTGAGATGCCGCGTTACAATGACATTTGATCACCAAATTCCAGCATGTTTGAAGCGTGGGCGGTGCATGTCGTCGGTCTTGGGAATCGCTCTCACCTCTATGAATTTGCGCCGGTTTCCGCGGTCTTTTTGCTTGAAACTAAAGGGATTCGCGGCTAATCAAACGTCATGACGCGCTCGATCCGCAGGGGTCGTCGCAAGACAAGTGAAGCACAAGGCGGGTCGCTCCCGCTTTATTCGGAGGCGCTGCAGCAATGCCTGCCAAGATCTACCGTCCCGCAAAGACCGCCATGCAATCCGGCAAGGCCAAGACCAACATCTGGGTTCTGGAATTCGATCAGGAAATCCCGCGCAAGATCGATCCGATCATGGGGTATACCTCGTCGGCCGACACGCGCCAGCAGTTGAAGCTGACGTTCGACACCCAGGAGCAGGCGGAAGATTACGCCAAGCGCGAAGGCATCGACTATCGCGTCATCGCGCCAAAGGATCCTATCCGCCAGGTGGTTTCCTACACCGATAATTTCCGCTTTAACCGCATCCAGCCATGGACTCATTGAGGCAGACGGTTATTAAAGCCGTTGCCCATTGAGTTTCGCGCCGGTTTCAGGCATGTGTTCGCGGCCGCAAGCATTTTGCGGCTCGGCCTTTGGCCCCTTAGCTCAGCTGGATAGAGCACCTGCCTTCTAAGCAGGTGGTCGCAGGTTCGAATCCTGCAGGGGTCGCCATCTTTTCAATAGCTTAGCGACAGTTTTCATCGCCTGGCGAGCAGCGTTTAAAGATTTCCCGGCGCTGTTTACACTTTTCAGCCACGAGATGCCCTTTTTCATCAGCGGAGTTATCGCCTAACCGCTAGGGATGCCCAAGACAAAATCTGCCTCAGTTCGCTTCCGTCGGCCAGCCTCCCACGGCGGCCGGCCTGGTGGCGTCGAGCGCCATCTGGAACAGATCGTAGCCGAACATTGCTCCGCTTAGTTTGATGACGATGATCGCGGCGCTCAAAAGCGCAAGCCCGCCAATAATCCTGTCGCTTCTCTTCACAGCCCGCTTCCCCTAACGCTTTGTGAATGCCCCATATTTTGCGATTATGGGGTTAGTATATCGCGTTTTGCGCGAAGCGCTATATCGGTCGTTCACGTCGCCAATCGCCCGGCGGCGATCAGCAGGAGACAACCGGCGATGCCTTCGATCCAGCGGCGGCAGCGATCGCTGACGCTCGTTCGGGAGCCAAGCATCGCAAGAACGATGCTAAGACAAGCAAAGAACATGCCGCAGAGCGCGATGAAAACGGCAGAGAGCAGAGCAGCCTGCAGCGCTACGCTTCGGCCATGATCGATAAACTGCGGCAGGATGGCGAAATAGATCATCATGCCTTTTGGATTGAGGACGGCCGTCAGGAAGCCGCGCCGGAATGCGTTGGTAGCGGCCATTGCTCTCGTTGGGGCGATGGCGCCAACCCGCAGCGACGACATGATCAGGCGAGCGGCGAGATAGGCAAGATAGGCAATGCCGAGCCAGCGCAGGACCATGAACAGGGTGGGAGAGGCGGCGATGATTGCGGCGACCCCCAAAGCAGCAAGTGCTGAATGGATGATATAGCCGGTACAAACCCCAGCCGTCGAGCGCAACCCTGCGCCCGCACCGCCGGACATTGTCTGAGATGCCACGAACAACATATCGGGGCCCGGTGTACAGATGAGCGGTAGGACTGTTCCGGCGAAAAGAAGGATATTGGTGTTTTCCATAAATGGAAGCTTAGACCCTTGCAGGCGCAATCGGCTTGCGTAGATGCCAACTATCGGCTGATAATTGGCATCGGAATTCAGTCTTCGAATTTTGTTAGCAGGGGATGCCAATGCGGCTGGATGAGATCGATAAGCGCATCCTGCGCGCGCTGCAGCGTGACGGGCGAATGCAGAATGTGGAACTCGCCAGGGAGGTGGGGCTATCGCCATCGCCTTGTCTAAGGCGCGTAAAGCTCCTTGAGGATGCCGGTATCATCGATCGCTATGTGGCCGTGGTGAATCCCATCAAGGCCGGCCTACCGCTTTCCCTCTTTGCTCGCGTCTGGTTGACGGCCCAGGATGCCGAGACGATCGATCACTTCATTGCCGCGATGAAGAAACTACCCGAGGTTATGGAGTGCTACATCATGTTGGGTGAAAGCGATGCTCTGTTGCGTGTCGCTGTGTCCGATCTCGACGACTACAGGCGGTTCCAGTCGACCCATCTGACGAAGATCAACGGCATTCAGAACGTCAAGACGGATGTGCCGAGCCAGATCGTCAAGCAGACCCACGCCTTGCCGCTACGTTGAGCGGCTCTGTCTCGCTAAGCCACCGACCGAGCGCGCATGAAAAACCCGCCGGCTGCGGACAGCGGCGGGTTCTCGGATTCGATTTCAACCGTATCAGTGCAGGATTTGGCTGAGGAAGAGCTTGGTGCGCTCGTGCTGCGGATTGTCGAAGAATTCCTTCGGGGAGTTCTGTTCGACGATCTGGCCCTGATCCATGAAGATGACGCGGTTGGCGACCTGGCGTGCAAAGCCCATTTCGTGGGTCACGCACAGCATGGTCATGCCTTCCTCGGCAAGACCGACCATCGTGTCGAGCACTTCCTTGATCATTTCCGGGTCGAGTGCCGAGGTCGGCTCATCGAACAGCATGATCTTCGGGTTCATGCAGAGTGAGCGGGCGATTGCGACGCGCTGCTGCTGACCGCCGGAGAGCTGACCGGGATATTTCTTCGCCTGCTCCGGAATCTTGACGCGGGTGAGGAAATGCATGGCGATCTCTTCCGCCTGCTTCTTCGGCATCTTGCGCACCCAGATCGGCGCCAGCGTGCAGTTTTCCAGAATGGTCAGGTGCGGGAAGAGGTTGAAGTGCTGGAACACCATGCCGACTTCGCGGCGCACTT
Source organism: Rhizobium sp. ASV8 (assembly GCF_016429255.1). Classification (GTDB taxonomy): domain Bacteria; phylum Pseudomonadota; class Alphaproteobacteria; order Rhizobiales; family Rhizobiaceae; genus Rhizobium. The sequence goes on along the minus strand of NZ_JAELUG010000029.1, from coordinate 13,467 downwards.
CATCGATCTTCTTCAAGTCGTTCGTCAATTCCGTGCCATCGACGACGATCTGGCCCTTCTGATGTTCTTCCAGACGGTTGATGCAGCGGATCATCGTCGACTTGCCCGATCCGGAGGGACCGGCAATGACGATGCGCTCGCCGCGCATGACCTTCAGATTGATATCGCGCAACACATGAAAGTCGCCGTACCACTTGTTCATGTTGACGATATCAACCGCGACTTCCGTCTCGGAGATGGTCAGTTTTTTGGGTTGGGCTTCAGCCATATTTCTAGTTCCCTCACTTTTTATCGCTTGTGGCCGGTATCGAGATGGCGCTCCACAAAACCTGAATAGCGCGACATTGCAAAACAGAACAGCCAAAATGTGAACCCGGCGAAAATTAGGCCCGTCACCGGCGTTACCGCGCTTGCCCAATTCGCATCCGAGAAGTTCTGCCGAACGATGCCGAGCAGGTCGAACATGCCGATGATCGCAACCAGCGACGTGTCCTTGAACATGCCGATATAGGTGTTTACGATGCCGGGAATGACCAGCTTGATGGCCTGCGGCAGTACGATCAGCCGCATCTTCTGCCAGTAGCCGAGGCCGAGCGAATCGGCTCCCTCGAACTGGCCCTTCGGCACGGCCTGCAAGCCGCCGCGGATGACTTCGGCCATGTAGGCCGAGGTGAAGATCGAAACGCCGACGACGGCGCGCAGCAGCTTATCCACAGTCCAGCCCTGCGGCATGAAGAGCGGCAGCATGTAGCTGGCCATGAACAGCACCGTGATCAACGGCACGCCGCGGATGATCTCGATGAACATCACGCACAGCATACGCAAGACGGGCATTTTTGAACGGCGTCCCAACGCAAGGAGGATGCCGAAGGGGAAGGAGACTACGATGGCGACAAAGGCGATGACCAGTGTTACCAGCAAGCCACCCCATCTTTCAGTTTCGACGGTGGAAAGAAATGTTACGCCGGAAAACTTCACGTGGAGGTAGCCCCAGAAATCCCAATCGATCACCGGAATGCTCAGGCCATGGAGAAGGAAGAAGGAGAGGATCGGCAGCACGAAGAATGCGATGATCGCATTCAATCCTTTTCGGGGAAACGACGGGATCAGCAACGGCGCGAAGCCGATGATCATGAGGATGGCGACGAGTACCGGCCGCCAGCGTTCTTCCGGTGGGTAGAGGCCGAACATGAAGACGAGGAATTTCGCACGCACGAAGGCCCAGCAGGCGGCGTTCCAGCCATCCGGTTGCGTGCCGCCCTGGACGGTCGTGGCGCAGAAGGTGCGGTCGGTTCCGTTCCAGACTGCATGAACGAACAACCAATCGACCAAATGCGGGATTGCCCAGGCGAGCAGGGCTACGGCGAGGACCGTCAAAACGACGTCCTTCGGCGTGGCGAAGAGGTTCTTCTTGGCCCAGTGCCACGGCCCTTTTTCGCTGGCGGGTGCCGGCTGTGCCGACAAAAGCGATTTGCTGACGAAGCTCTGATTTGCTGCAGACATCTTATCTCTCCACCAGAGCCATCTTGGCGTTGAACCAGTTCATGAACAGCGATGTGATGATGCTCAGGATCAGATAGATGACCATCCAGATGATGACCACTTCGACGGCACGGCCGGATTGGTTGAGGATCACGCCGCCGACCGCGACGATATCGGCGTAGCCGATGGCGATGGCGAGCGAGGAGTTCTTGATCAGGTTGAGATACTGGCTCGTCAGCGGCGGAATGATGATGCGCATGGCCTGCGGGATGACGATCAGCCTTGTGATGACCGATGCCCGAAGGCCGAGCGCACCGGCCGCTTCCGACTGGCCCTTTGGCACGCCGCGAATGCCGGCGCGCACGATTTCGGCAATGTAAGTCGCCGTATAGAGGGAAAGCGCGAGCAGGAGCGCTATAAACTCAGGTCCGACGACTGTTCCGCCCGTCAGGTTGAATTTTCCGGCGATCGGGTAGTCGAAGGAGAGCGGCATGCCGGTTGCGAGGAAGGCCAACAACGGCAAGCCGATCAATATGCCGATCGAAGCCCATATCGTGTGGAATTGCTGGCCTGTCGCCGCCTGACGCCGATGCGCCCAGCGCGCGACGAAAAATACGCCTGCGATGGCGATCAGCAAGGCAATGCCGACGGCTCCCATGCCTTCGCCGAAGATGGGTTTCGGGAAGGCGAGGCCGCGATTGCTGAGATAGCTGGAGAATGGCAGATGCACGGCGTCGCGCGCCTGCGGCAGCAACACCAGAACGCCGCTATACCAGAAGAAGATGACCAGCAGCGGCGGAATGTTGCGGAAGATTTCGACATAGGTCTGGGAAAGCTTTGCGATCAGCCAATTGTTCGAAAGCCTGCCGACACCGATGATGAAGCCGACGATGGTCGCCGCAATGATACCAACGACCGATATCAGAAGCGTGTTGAGCAGCCCGACGATCAATGCATCCGTATTGGTGGAATCGCTGGAATAGGGAATGAGAGCCTGCCCCAGGTTGAAGCCGGCGCGTCCTTCGAGAAAGCCAAATCCGAAGGTACGATTCAAGGCGCGGAGGTTATCGACCGTGTTCGTCACGACGAACCAGCAAATGCCGGCGAGTATGACGATAGTCAGAGCCTGATAGAACGCACCCCGGACTCTGGGGTCGTAAAATAAAGATACGGATGATCGTTCGCCGCTAGGCGAATTTGCTGAAATTGCCATACAAAGTTTTTCCCCAATGTGCCTGTTTCAGGCTTGTTTTCTTTAGGGGAGAAAGGCGGCACGCCGCCTTCCTCTAGAGGTTAGCCTATATAGGGTGCTCAGCGCACCGGAGGAGCGTACTGGATGCCGCCCTTGTTCCACAGGGCGTTGAGGCCGCGTGCAATCTTCAGCGGGCTGCCTGCGCCGATGTTGCGGTCGAAGACTTCGCCATAGTTACCGACGCCCTTGATGATGTTGTAGGCCCAGTCGTTGGTGAGCCCGAGGTCGGTGCCGATCGTGGAACCCTGCTCTGCGCCGAGGAAGCGCTTGATATCCGGGTTTGCAGAATTCTTCATCTCGTCGACGTTCTTCTGCGTGATGCCGAATTCTTCGGCATTAACAAGCGCATAGGCCGTCCAGCTGACGATGTTGAACCACTGGTCGTCGCCCTGGCGAACTGCCGGGCCAAGTGGTTCCTTGGAGATGATTTCGGGGAGAACGACGTTGTCGTCCGGGTTCTTGAGCGTCAGGCGGAGCGCATAAAGGCCGGACTGGTCAGTCGTGTAGACGTCACAACGGCCGGAATCATAGGCCGTGTTCACTTCCTCGAGCTTGTCGAAAACAACCGGATTGTACTGGAGGTTGTTGGTCTTGAAGTAGTCGGCAAGGTTGAGCTCGGTCGTCGTGCCCGACTGGACGCAGATGGCGGCGCCGGAAAGCTCCAGAGCCGATTTCACGTTCAGCTCCTTGCGAACCATGAAGCCCTGGCCGTCGTAATAGGTGACGGGACGGAACTTGAGGCCGAGTGCGGTATCGCGGTTGATGGTCCAGGTGGTATTGCGAGAAAGCACGTCGATTTCACCCGACTGCAGCGCGGTAAAGCGGTCCTTGGCGCTGAGAGGCGTAAACTTCACCTTGGTCGGATCGCCGAAGACGGCCGAAGCGACTGCGCGGCAGAAGTCGATGTCGAAGCCGGCCCAATTGCCGGACGCATCGGGCTGCGCAAAGCCGAGAAGGCCCGTATTCGCACCGCATTGAATGAAGCCCTTGGCCTTGACGTCGCTCAGCGTCGACGCTGAGGCACCAGAAACGGAGTAAGCCAATGCTGCGGCTCCGAGAAATGCGGAGAGAGCAAACTTGTTCATCTTTCCCAACCTTTGTTCTATTGTTTTATAGTTAAAGCGTATCGCTCCCGAAGCGGGTTCTTGGTGAACCTCATTTCCTCACTCTCCAGGCGCGAGTGGTCCTATCACAGTCGTAAATGGATTGGCGGTCAAGAGATCGGCCCGAATATTGCCGGTTTATTCGGAGAATTCGCTTTTTGGGGCTGGGAAATGGGCATTTGACGCCAAAATGAGCATCATTTTGCTAAAAAACTGCACGAAAACGAGGTTTCACGCGCAACTTTCGTTATTTTAGCCTTGCAATAATATGCTGTGTCGACAGGATCGGGGTTGACCCAACTGGACTTGCTCGCCACAAAACCAGCTTCCTACAGCGCCAAAGGCATATCCGGACATGAAAGACAAAGACACACTCCTGCAAAACGCCGGCATCAACACGCGTTTGTCCCATATCGGCAATTCGCCATTCGACTTCCACGGCTTCGTCAATCCACCCGTCGTGCATGCCTCGACGGTGCTGTTTCCCAATGCCCGCGTGATGGAGACGCACGACCAGAAATATACCTACGGCACCCGTGGTACACCGACGACCGACGCGTTGTGCGAGGCGATGGACGCGCTGGAAGGTTCGGCCGGAACGGTCATCGTGCCCTCAGGCCTTGCCGCGGTCACGGTGCCGTTTCTGGCCTATCTGTCGGCAGGAGACCACGCCCTGATCGTTGATTCGGTCTACGGTCCCACCCGGTTCTTCTGCGATACCATGCTGAAGCGCCTCGGCATCGAGGTCGACTATTACGATCCGTTGGTTGGCGCCGGCATCGGGCAATTGTTCAAGCCGAACACCAAGCTGGTTCACACAGAGGCACCGGGTTCCAACACCTTCGAAATGCAGGATATCCCGGCGATTTCCGCCGCCGCTCACCGGCATGGTTGCGTGGTGACCATGGACAATACCTGGGCGACGCCGCTCTATTTCAAGCCGCTCGATCATGGTGTCGATGTTTCCATTCATGCGGTAACGAAATATCCGGCGGGCCATTCGGATATTGTCATGGGAACCGTCTCCGCCAACGCGGCCCACTGGGAGCGCTTGCTCGACGCGCACGGCCAGCTTGGCATTTGCGGTGCCCCGGACGACGCCTATCAGGTGCTGCGCGGGCTGCGTACCATGGGCGTGCGTTTGGACCGTCATCAGGAGAGCGCGCTTGAAATTGCACGCTGGCTCGAGGGCAGGGAGGAAGTCGCAAGGGTTCTGCACCCGGCGCTGCCGAGTTTCCCGAGCCATGAGATCTGGAAGCGTGACTTCAAGGGCTCGAGCGGCATTTTCTCCTTCGTGCTGGCCGTCGATAGCCCGGAGAAGTTCAAGGTCAAGGCGCATGCCTTCCTTGATGCGCTGCGGATATTCGGCCTTGGCTATTCCTGGGGCGGATTCGAAAGCCTTGCACTTCAAGTCAACCTGAATGACCGGCGCGTCACCAAGGCGCCGACGGAAGGGCCGGTCATCCGTCTGCAGATCGGCCTCGAAGATGTGGCCGATATCAAGGCTGATATCGAAAAGGGCTTTGCGGCAGTCAGGCAAGCCTGATCAGCCGATGGCGCGATAGCCGTAGATCCAGTCCATATCCGCCGCAAGACTTTGCGGCGGGCGCAGGGAGAGGACGAGGTCTCGGGCCACGCGGATCGGCCCGCGGGCATGGTAGGCGAATTGATTGAACGCGGCGCGTTGGCGCAGCCGGGCAATGCGCGGCGTACGATGTTTTTCAAAGAGGTCGAATGCCTCCGCCGGCGGGCGCGTCACCAGCATGCCGGCCAGCTCGAAGGCATCCTCGATCGCCATGGCCGCACCCTGGGCGGCAAACGGCATCATCGCATGCGCCGCATCGCCGATCAGCACCGTGTCGCTGCCATTGTGCCAACGGCCGGCTTTCATCTCATAGAGGGGCCAGAAGCTTGCCTGCTCCTGTTTTTCGAGCATCTGTATGATCGCACTGTTCCAGCCGGAGAAGCCGCGCAGCATCTGCTCGCGCTGTGCCTTGTTGCTGGCAGTGCTCCAATCGCGGCTCGAACTGCTGCCGGAAACGATGGCGACGATGTTGAAAGCGGCATTTTCCCGGATCGGGTAGCAGACAAGGTGGCTGGCCGGACCAAGAAATGCGGTGACGCTGGTGCGGTTCAGGATCGCAGGCGCTGAAGCTTCCGCAATGGTGAAACGCCAGGCGATATTGCCGGAGAAGACGGGTGAGGGAGAGGCTGGCACCATTGCGCGAGCCTTCGACCACACGCCATCGGCGCCGATGACGATATCCACGTCTCGACCGGCGATGCCGGCAAGTGTCTGTCGATCTGTAATCTCGATTCGCTGGCCCAGATGAAGCGTGCAAAATGCATTGGCTATCACGGCTTCCAGAAGCACCTTCTGCAGCGTGGCGCGATGTGCCGTACCGTAGGGCGCGCCCCATCGTTCTCTGGCGAAATTTCCGCACGGGACGGATGCGACGGGTCGCAACGAGGAGGCCGAGACAAGCCGCACCTCTTCCGGCTCGAGCCAGACTGCCCGAAGGGTATCGAGCACGCCGAGCGTGTCGAGAATGCGGGAGGCGTTCGGGGAAATCTGCAGGCCGGCCCCGACTTCGGTCAGAGCTTCGGCCTGCTCGAAAATTTCGGAACGTATGCCATGCCTTGCCAACGCTAGCGCCGTGGTCAATCCGGCTATTCCGGCGCCGATGATTGCGGCTGTCTTGATCGGCATTTCTCTATGTCCGATCGACGGCTATCGTATCAGGCCGCCTTGAAATGGAAGACGCAGCCCGGCGGGTTGGTCTGATCGGCCTTCAGCGACGGATTGTAGCGATAGAGCGTCGAGCAGTAGGAGCAGACCTTCTCGTTATCGTCGCCCATATCGATAAAGATATGTGGATGATCGTAAGGAACCGAGGCGCCGGTGCACATGAATTCCTTGACGCCGATCTCGATAACGCTGTGTCCGCCGTCGTTCTGGAAATGGGGAATATTGTGACCGGCCATGATGATCTCCGAATGCGTCTTGCCTTGAGCGGCATGAATGTTGCGCCAGACTTGGTAGCCCCTCTTTATAATCCTTCTCATCGATTGTGTAGTGCGAAAGTCCGGCTCGGCGCAGAGATTTTCACCGTTGCGGGGTTCACCTGATATCGCCGATAAAATATGGTCCGGCATCAGGAAAACCCCTGTTTGCAAAGATAACGCCATGAATTTGAATGCTCCTTCGATGTCCCATTTCGTCAGGGATGGCCTGAAGCTCGCCTTTTTCGATGAAGGTGATCCGAACGGTCAGCCCGTGCTGCTGATTCACGGCTTTGCATCGACGGCGATTGCGAACTGGGTTCATCCAGGTTGGCTGAAGACTCTGGGCGATGCGGGTTATCGGGTGATCGCGATCGACAATCGTGGGCATGGCTCAAGTGACAAGCTTTATGACGCCGATGTCTACCATCCGTGGATCATGGCCGAAGACGCGGTCGCGCTGCTCGATCATCTGGGCATCCCGGAGGCCCATGTCATGGGCTATTCCATGGGTGCGCGCGTCGCAACCTTCATGGCGATAGCGCATCCGGATCGCGTCCGCTCGCTGGTCCTCGGCGGCCTTGGTATCGGTATGGTCGAGGGTGTAGGCGATTGGGATCCGATTGCGGATGCGCTCGTTGCCCCGTCGCTCGACGATGTCACGCATCAGCGCGGGCGCATGTTCCGCGCCTTTGCCGAGCAGACCAAGAGTGACCGCCAGGCGCTTGCCGCCTGCATTCAAGGGTCGCGCGATCTGGCGACAAAGGAGGATGTGGCGAAGATCGAGGCGCCGACCTTGATCGCGGTTGGCACCAAGGATGATATCGCCGGCTCCGGACAGGAACTTGCCGCGTTGATGCCGCATGCCGAGGCAGTCGACATCCCGAACCGCGATCACATGCTTGCCGTCGGAGACAAGGTCTTCAAAACAGCTGTTCTCGAATTCTATAAGCGGATCGGGGACCGGTAGGCCCGGATCTGGCCGATCAGGTCACTCGCCGGTGAAATGCGGCTTCCGGCGCGCGGCAAAGGCGGCGCGTCCTTCCACATAATCCGCGCTATCGAAGGTTTCGGCGCCGATTATCTCTGCCTCACGCAGCAGATCTCCATTTTGTTCAAGGACGGCGCGGGCCGCGAGTTTCGAGGCATGTAGCGAAATCGGCGCATTTGCGGCGATCGCATGGGCGAGGGCGGAGATTTCGCCGTCGAACGAACCGGCTTCGATCTCCTCCAGCAAAAACCCGGACGCCGCCATTTTCTCGCTGGACATCGGCGCGCCGGTAAAGAGCGCGACTTTTGCCATCTGGGGTCCGAGTGCGTTGATGATATCTTGCACCGCGTCGGCTGGATAAGCGATGCCGAGGCGGGCGGCGGGAATGGCGAAGCGCGCGCCTTGCTCGGCGATCCGCAGGTCGCAAGCAGCGGCGAGCCCGAAGCCGCCGCCGTAGCAGATGCCGCGGATCGCCGCGATCGTCGGCACGCGGCAGTGGCGGACGGCCTCGAAGGCTTGGCTGTTCAGCGCTTCATAGGCGACGGCAGTCTCGGAATTCTTGCGCACGCTATCGAATTCGCTGATGTCGGCACCGGCGGAAAAGTCGGCGCCGATGCCGCGCAGAACGATCACATGGGCATGTGCCTTGTCGGTCAGCATGCGCAGGGCCTGGGGAATGGCTCGCCACATGGCAGCGGTCAAGGCATTCTTCCTCGCGGGATTGTTGATCGTGATCGTGCCTATGGCGTCGCTGCCGGTGACACGAAGGAGACCGCCGGCAAAATCATGCTCCAAATTCATCCGCGCTCGATCCATTTGTCTTGTGTGCCATTTACTCTATATAATGCATTCCTGACAGCAAATCGGGAGACCGCCAATGGTCGCAGTAACGGATATTCGCCCCTTGGAGGGCATGGGTGCGGTCAAGGTCGTGGATCCCATATGGGATAGCATGCGCGAGGAAGCTCGCACCGCCGCCGAGCGTGACCCGCTTCTCGCGGCCTTCCTCTATTCGACGATCATCAATCACCGTTCGCTGGAAGAATGCGTCATCTATCGCATCTGCGAGCGCCTCGATCATCCGGACATGCAGGCGATCCTTCTGCGGCAGACGTTCGAGGAAATGTTGGCCGACTGGCCGGAATGGGGATCGATCCTGCGGGTCGATATCCAGGCGATCTACGATCGCGATCCGGCCTGCCTTCGTTTCCTTGAGGCGGTGCTCTATTTCAAGGGCTTCCACGCGTTGCAGACCCATCGTCTGGCGCACTGGCTCTACAATCGCGGCCGCCGCGATTTCGCTCTTTATCTGCAGAGCCGTTCCTCCAGCGTTTTCCAGACCGATATCAATCCGGCTGCACGCATCGGCAAGGGCATCTTCCTCGATCACGCGACCGGCCTCGTGGTCGGCGAAACGGCCGTGATCGGCGACAACGTGTCGATCCTGCACGGCGTCACCCTCGGGGGCACCGGCAAGGAAGGGAGCGACCGCCATCCGAAGATCGCCCACGGTGTTCTGATCGGCGCCGGAGCCAAAATTCTCGGCAACATCCAGATCGGTCATTGCTCGCGCATTGCCGCCGGCTCCGTTGTTTTGAAGGAAGTGCCCCCGAAGACCACGGTTGCCGGCGTGCCGGCCAAGGTTGTCGGCGAGGCCGGTTGCTCCGAGCCTTCACGCTCCATGGACCAGCTGCTGGCCGAGCAATTAGTCGTGGATCAGATTATGGGCGCCGGAATCTAGGGGAAATGTAGCCTGATTTTCGGAAGCGCGAGGCGCCTCAAAAGGTGTATGGCGCGGTTCCGGTCTTTACACTGCCGCTTTTCCTATGCAAGAAGCGGCCAACCAGAGATCCTCACGGAGAAGCATTGTGAAGCCTGAAGAAATCAAGAAACTCGACGCCTATTTCAAGCGCACGTTCAACCCGCAGATGGTCGTGAAGGCACGTCCGCGCAAGAACGATTCGGCTGAAGTTTATCTCGGCGAAGAGTTTCTGGGCGTCGTCTATATCGACGACGAAGACGGCGACCGCTCCTACAATTTTTCGATGGCTATCCTGGACGTCGATCTCTAATTCGCCTCTGCGACCCTGTGTTGCAGTCGAGTTCTTGAGCCGCATTTCGTTGAAATGCGGCTCTTTTCTTTGTTCATCGCGGCAGATGCCACGATTGGCGGATCAAAAGGCCATTTGCGCAAGCGATCGCTCCGCCCATGATTTTCCCCGAAAATGGTGATATTTCTCTCGAAGCCTGTGGTTGCAAGGGCTCTAATATATATTAGAGAAATCATAATGATGCAGTGCAAACATCCGCGTTGACATGGGATTGTTACCGGATATGCAATCAAGGGTAGATATTGCGTCGCACAAGACTACTTGACTAATTGTGCGTCGCATTTAAGCTTCTTGCCTGTAAACCGGCCGCCGGCCGGCCAACAAGGGACGGAGAAGCATGTTCAATTTCGACGAAGCAAATAAGAAGGGCAAGGAAGCCATCGACACGGCGCTGAAGAGCTATTCCGATGTCAGCAAAGGTTTTCAGGCCATTGCCGCTGAAACTGCTGAATATTCGAAGAAGTCCTTCCAGGACGGTGTTTCGCACTTCGAAACGCTCGCCGGCGTCAAGAGCTTCGAAGCCGCCTTCGAACTTCAGAGCACCTATGTGAAGTCCGCCTACGAAAATTTCGTTGCCGAAGCCACCAAGCTCGGCGAAATGTACGCCGATCTCGCCAAGAATGCCTATAAGCCTTACGAAGCGCCGGTCGCCGCAGCGACGAAGGCTGCTAGCAAGGCCGCAGCGACTGCAACTGCTGCCTGATCCCTAGCTGAAAGCTGAAATTCCCGGAAAGACCGGCTGCGTAACGCGCGGCCGGTCTTTTTGTTTTCGCATATCGAACCGGCGTCGAGATTATGCCGCGACTTTTTCGGCTGCGGCCCCCTTTGTCAGCGAATTGTGATTGCAGTGTCCGGTAAGGGGCTTAAAATCACGCCAATATGAACTACCTTAGTGGTTCGGATATCTGGCCCGACCAAGTGAATGAACCAAACCCAGTGCCAAGTCGGAATGCGATAGCTTCTGCCGGATGATTTGAGGAAGAATGAAATGATCGCAGAGCCGATCCGGATGCAAAACAACAGCGAAAGGAACGGGGACAACGGAAATCGCGGGACCTCGGTGATTACACGCACCAAGCCCAAAACCAAGAAACCCAACCTGTACCGCGTGCTGCTTCTAAACGACGACTATACGCCCATGGACTTCGTGATCCATATCCTGGAGCGTTTCTTTCAAAAGGATCTCGAAAGTGCCACCCGCATCATGCTTCATGTCCACAACCATGGCGTCGGCGAGTGCGGGATATATACATATGAAGTAGCTGAAACGAAGGTGAGCCAGGTGATGGATTTTGCCCGGGAACACCAGCATCCGCTGCAATGTGTTATGGAAAAGAAGTGAGGATCTGAACGTGCCAACATTTTCGCCTAGTCTTGAGAAGGCGCTGCACCAGGCACTGACTTACGCGAACGAGCGGCATCACGAGTATGCCACGCTGGAACATCTGCTTTTGGCGCTGGTAGACGACGCCGACGCCGCAGCTGTCATGGGCGCGTGCAATGTTGATCTCGACGCGCTCCGTAAGACTCTGACTGAATACGTCGATAATGAACTGTCCAACCTGATCACGGGCTATGACGAGGACTCCAAGCCGACCTCCGGCTTCCAGCGCGTCATTCAGCGCGCCGTGATCCATGTGCAGTCGTCCGGTCGCGAGGAAGTGACGGGCGCTAACGTTCTCGTCGCGATTTTCGCCGAACGGGAAAGCCACGCTGCATTTTTCCTGCAGGAACAGGAAATGACCCGCTACGACGCGGTCAACTACATCTCACACGGCATCGGCAAGCGCCCGGGTTCCTCCCAGACCCGCGCTCCGCGCGGCGCCGAGGAAAGCGAATCCGAGAGCAAGCCTACCGCCCGCGGCGAGCAGGAGGAAGGCAATGGCAAGAAGCAGCAGGATGCGCTGAAGGCCTATTGCGTCAACCTCAACGAGAAGGCCAAGAACGGCAAGATCGACCCGTTGATTGGCCGCCATTCGGAGGTCAACCGCACCATCCAGGTGCTGTGCCGCCGCTCGAAGAACAATCCGCTTTATGTCGGTGATCCCGGCGTCGGCAAGACGGCGATCGCCGAAGGCCTTGCCAAGCGGATCGTCGAGGGCAAGGTTCCGGAAGCTCTGGCCGATGCCACGATCTTCTCGCTCGATATGGGCACGCTGCTTGCTGGCACCCGTTATCGCGGTGACTTTGAAGAACGCCTGAAGCAGGTCGTCAAGGAGCTCGAAGAGTATCCGGGCGCTGTGCTGTTCATCGACGAAATCCACACCGTCATCGGTGCTGGCGCCACGTCTGGCGGCGCGATGGATGCATCGAACCTGCTGAAGCCGGCTCTTTCCTCTGGCGCGATCCGTTGCATCGGTTCGACCACCTACAAGGAATATCGTCAGTTCTTCGAAAAGGACCGGGCGCTCGTCCGGCGCTTCCAGAAGATCGACGTCAACGAGCCGAGCATCGAGGATGCCATCGAAATCATGAAGGGCCTGAAGCCCTATTTCGAAGAGTATCATCACCTGCGCTACTCGAACGACGCCATCAAGTCGGCTGTCGAACTGTCGGCTCGCTATATCTCCGACCGCAAGCTGCCGGATAAGGCGATCGACGTCATTGACGAGACGGGTGCTGCCCAAATGCTGCTGCCGCCGTCCAAGCGTCGCAAGCTGATAACCGAGCGCGAGATCGAGGTGACGATCGCCACCATGGCCCGCATACCGCCGAAGACGGTTTCCAAGGATGACGAGATGGTTCTCGCCAACCTCGAACAGGAACTGCGTTCGGTCGTCTATGGCCAGGACACGGCTATCGAAGCACTCTCGACCTCGATCAAGCTGGCGCGTGCCGGCCTGCGAGAACCGAACAAGCCGATCGGCTGCTACGTCTTCTCCGGCCCCACCGGCGTCGGCAAGACGGAAGTCGCCAAGCAGTTGGCATCGTCGCTCGGCGTCGAACTGCTGCGCTTCGACATGTCGGAGTATATGGAGCGTCACACGGTTTCCCGTCTGCTCGGAGCACCTCCCGGCTATGTCGGTTTCGACCAGGGCGGCCTCCTGACCGACGGCGTCGACCAGCATCCGCACAGCGTGGTCCTGCTCGATGAAATCGAGAAGGCGCATCCGGATATCTTCAATATCCTGCTGCAGGTCATGGACCATGGCGCGCTGACCGACCATAACGGCAAGAAGATCGACTTCCGCAACGTCATCCTGATCATGACGACCAATGCGGGTGCTTCGGAAATGGCCAAGGCCGCCATCGGCTTCGGTTCGTCCAAGCGTACGGGCGAGGATGAAGAGGCTCTCAACCGCCTGTTCACGCCGGAATTCCGCAACCGTCTGGATGCGGTCATTCCCCTGTCTCTTATACACATCTCCGAGCCCACGAGACGGTCTATTAAATCTCGGATGCCGTCGTCTGCTTGGAAAGAGGGGGGGGGGGGGGGGGGGGGGGGGGGGGGGGGGGGGGGGGGGGGGGGGGGGGGGGGGGGGGGGGGGGGGGGGGGGGGGGGGGGGGGGGGGGGGGGGGGGGGGG
>NZ_JAELUG010000295.1 GCF_016429255.1 Rhizobium sp. ASV8 | reverse complement strand
TTGATCACCGCATCGCGGCCATGCACCAGACCGCGCTCGTGAAAGCCGGAGAAGGCGCCGAGCGCAGAGGCTTCGTTGGCGCAGATATAGGCCGTCGGCGGATCGGGCAGACGCGACATGACAAGCACGCTTTCGCGCCCGAAGGCCGGCGTCAGCCGGTCATGCGCCACCAGCACCGGATCGAAAGCAAGGCCGGCGACATCGAGCGCCTTGCGATAGGCTGAAAGCCGGGTGATGGCATAGCTCAGATCCGCCATCGGATTGATGAGCGCGATACGGCGATGGCCACGCTCGACCAGCCGCGCCACCGACCGGCGGATCATCTGCTCGTTGTCGGCATCGACGAAGGCATGCGCATCATTGTGGATCGTCGTGCCATAGGTGACGAAGGGAAAATCCGCCGCCTGCATGATGCGGATGCGCGGATCGTCGGCGCGTGTGCCCGAGACGATGATACCGTCGGCCTTCTTCAGCGAGACGATCTGCCGGATGGTTGCCAGGCTCTCCTCGAAATTGCGCACCGCATAAAGCGAGACGCGATAGGGACTGTCCTCCAGCGCCCAGGAAATGCCGCTCAAGAGCTGGGCATATTCGACGCCTTCCCACTCCTGCTGCTTCGGACCGGGTGCCGTCATGATCGCGGCGACCTGATAGGTCTTGCCGGTGCGCAGCTGCACGCCATGCATGTTCAGCTCATAGCCGACGCGCTCGGCAGCGGCGACGACGATCGCCCGCGTCTCGGGCCGCACCTGCGGCGAACTCTTCAGCGCCTTCGACACGGTGGCAATCGAAAGGCCGGTTTCCTGCGCGATGGTCTTGATCGTCGGTCTCTGCATGCGGTCCGGCTCGCTACGACTTCATCTTACTCAGGGCGTTCGCCAGCAGGATATAGACCGCCGACGTCCAGGCGAAGGCCCGGTCCCGCAATCCTACCCCCGAC
>NZ_JAELUG010000294.1 GCF_016429255.1 Rhizobium sp. ASV8 | reverse complement strand
GGCCAGGACCGTGCGGTCGATCGGCACCCCGTGTCGCGCCATGACCTCGGCCTGCCGGTTGAGCGGCATATGTTCGGAATGCTTGGCGACGGCGATCTCAGCCAGAAGGGCTTCGGTCGGCCAGCTGCCTTCCAGCAGATGCGCCGGCGCTCTGGCCTGGACGACGCCCGTGCGGCCCTTGGGGCAGGCGTATTTCGGGCGGATCGTGACGATCACCTCGTAGCGTGCCGGGACCCGGTCGAGCCGTTCCGTCCGATCCTCGCCGATCCTGACCATGTTGCCGCAACCGCAGGGACAAACGATGCTGTCGGGCTCGATCACTCTCTCGACCCGCGGCAGGTGTTCGGGCAGTGCGCGGGCCTTACGCTCCTTGCGAGGAACGGCCTTGTCTGGATCGGATGCGCTGGCTTCGATCTTTTTCTCGACGGCGGCGATCCGCGCCTGTGTTTCGGCAATCGCCGTTTCAAGGTCTTCCAGCGCCAGTTCCATCTGCGCCGGATCGAGCTTTTCCGATTTCGGCCCGAACTTCGTGCGCCGATAGTCGTGAACCTGCCCCTCAAGCTTCTCGATCAGTTCCTTCAACTCGGCGATGAACGCGTCCTTTTCGGCCACCACCGCCTGTTCATGCTGGCGTGCGGCACGCTCGACCTTAAGCTCGAACTGCATCGCCGCAAAGGCTTTGATAACCTCTGGCGGAAGGTCCGGAAACAGGCTGAGATCAAGGGGCGACGACATGCGGCCTTATAGCAAGGCAGCACAAAAAAGCCAAATAAAACAATGCAAAGACGGCCGGATATTTACCCTGCCGCCGACGGCGCGGTCACCCGTTGTGCCATGACCCGTCGCCAGTCAAGACCTTCGAACAAAGCCTCATATTGACCCCTGGAAAGACGCATCGTCCCATCCTGTACCTTGGGCCAGGCAAAGTTTCCATGTTCAAGAATTTTGTAGGTTAGCACCATTCCGGTGCCATCCCACACCAGGATCTTC
>NZ_JAELUG010000293.1 GCF_016429255.1 Rhizobium sp. ASV8 | reverse complement strand
CCAAGTGAACCCTGGGGTTCATCTTGCCAGTGTGCCGAACCAGCTATGCGCCGTTACCTTTTACAACGGACGCTTTCTAACAATGCCATCGACGTGTTCGATAGACTTGCTTTATTGGAGCTACGCCGAGCAGCTCGCTTGCAGTCTATCTTAAGACCAGCTTCTCGAGATTGGATCCGATACCGCGCGGTCAGGCAACGGTAATCCAGTCGTCCGTCAGAAGCACTTAGAAAGTGCCAACAACAACGACCCAGAGCGACAAGCTTCCTTCCTACCTCCGTCCCCTCCTTCGTTTCCAGCCGGCTAGGCCATCCACGATATCACAAGGTCCGGGCTCGGACGCCTTGAGCCTAAGCTCAAAACACCTGGAAGCCTCCAGATCAATCTTCTCTTCACAATGTATGCAGAACACGCGATCAGCCCTAAGGCCGACGCAAAACCTTTATTTCTTCAAAAGACAAAACACCGATGACCATCCAGTCTCAACACCAATCGATTTGGTGGAGCTGAGCGGGATCGAACCGCTGACCCCCTGCTTGCAAAGCAGGTGCTCTCCCAGCTGAGCTACAGCCCCTCCAGCTCGATCACCTCAAGGTCAAAACCCCAAGGTTCGGCAACAATCCACATCGCCTGCCATTCCATCATCCCAAACCAGCATTCGCTTCAAGCAAATGGTGGGCCCGGGAAGACTTGAACTTCCGACCCCACGCTTATCAAGCGTGTGCTCTAACCAACTGAGCTACGGGCCCATTCGGGAAACCGGTCGACGCGGTTTTTGTCTTCTTGAAGAAAGAGAAACGTGGACGGCGAGGCTCGCCATACCATCCGAATGCCAAAGGCATTTCCGTGGCGTATTGCGTTTCGATGGTCACCTGACTGGTGCCATCTATGTTCTAAAAAGCACGGGAAGGTTCATCCAGATCAAGTCCGGCGTCTTACCAATTCCACAGCTTCCTTAGAAAGGAGGTGATCCAGCCGCAGGTTCCCCTACGGCTACCTTGTTACGAC
>NZ_JAELUG010000292.1 GCF_016429255.1 Rhizobium sp. ASV8 | reverse complement strand
CCCCCCCCCCCCCCCCCCCCCCCCCCCCCCCCCCCCCCCCCCCCCCCCCCCCCCCTTTTCAAGCAGAAGACGGCAAACGAGATTTAATAGACCGTCTCGTGGGCTCGGAGATGTGTATAAGAGACAGCTCCGAAATATCGTAGGAAATCGCCGTCAGCTGCAGCAGCCGCTTCGCGCCGGAAGGCAACGCTGTTTCGATCTCGACGAGATCGCCATGCTCCAATCCGTTGGCGTGCAGATCCTTGTCGTTCATGAACAGCACGTCACGGCGGCCAAAGACACCGCGATAGCGGTCGTCGAGACCGTAGATCGTGGTATTGTACTGATCATGGCTGCGAATAGTCGCAAGCTTGAGGATGTTGCCGTCAGAAAGCAGGATATCCTCATTCAGACCTGAGAACAGTTTGAACTCGGCCTTGCCCGAAGGCGTATGCCAGATGCGTTCCGTCGGCCCAAGCGGCAGGCGAAAGCCGCCAGGCACGCGGATGCGCTCGTTGTAATTCGCAAAGTCGGGATAGACGATTTCGATCTTGTCGCGGATCAGATCGTAATCGGTGACGAGTTCCATCCAGCCGACGTTGCTATCGGGCAAACTCGCCTGCGCCATGGCGGCAACGATGGCCGGCTCAGAGCGCAATTCGTCGGAGGCCGGTTTCAGGCGGCCGCGCGAGGCGTGCACCATCGACATGGAGTCCTCGATCGTCACCGATTGGGCTCCGGTTGCCTGAATATCCTGCTCGGTGCGGCCAAGCACGGGAAACAGGAAAGACTCCTTGCCGATGAGCAGGTTCGAACGATTGAGCTTGGTGTTCAGGTGAACGGCGAGATCGAGCTTGCGCATACCCTCGGCGCATAGCTCGGGATCGGGAAGCGCAATCGAGAAGTTGCCGCCGAGGCAAATCAATACCTTGGAGCGCCCCTCCGCCATCGCCTGCATCGCGGCGACGGCATCATGGCCGTGGTGGGCGGGTGATTTGAAGCCGAAAGCGCGGTCGATCCCCTCGATCAACGCGGCGTTCGGCTTTTCGGTGATCCCGACGGTGCGGTTGCCCTGCACGTTGGAATGACCGCGCAATGGGCA
>NZ_JAELUG010000291.1 GCF_016429255.1 Rhizobium sp. ASV8 | reverse complement strand
CCCAAAGTCAAACCGCCTTCGTCGCCGATTCCCGGTGACGGCCGCACTTCGATCGACAACAGGCGTTTTAGCGCGGTAATATCGACGGGTTCGGCAAATGTCAGCGTAACCTGATCGAGGTCGTTGACCGGATCCGCATCGGCGGCGGGAATGGTGGCGACGGGCAGCGGCAGCAGCGGTATCAGTTCGGCTTCGCTGCCGGCCTCATCACTACGGCCGACCATCTTCACCTTGACGCGATCGAGCGGTTTCCACTTGTCGGCGGGGCGGAATTGCAGGGCGCGGGGACCAAGCCATTGCCAGGCGCCGGCAGCTTGCGGTTCCATCGTAACGAGGCGATCGGGAGCGTCTTCGGGGCCGCCCGCTTTCGGGCCAGTGTCGCTCGGAAAGAAAATCGTCACTGGGTCATAGGCCCGCAGAAATCTCTCGGGCACAATCTTGACGCCATCGGCTCGCTGCAAAACATCGAGGCTCAGCGGTGCGGCCGGTTGCTGCGCCTGGGCAGTCGCCACCAGTGCGGAAGAGGCCACGGACAGGGCGATGAGAAATGCAAGCTTCTGGATTGGCTTTTTCATTGGCTTCACTTCGATCCCGAGGGCTTCAAACCGGCATTTTGCAGATAGTCATTGACGACCTCAGGCGGAGGACCCGCCGGCGGCGGCGACAGCCCAACGACGGCGGGCCTGACGACGAGCGTTGGCGCATCCGCGGGGGCGCGTGCTTCCAGCAGATAAGTGCCCGGTTCGAGCTCCTTCAGCTGGTTGACGCTTTCGCCGAGGACCTGACCCTTGGCATCGAGCAAGCGGCCGATAACCCGATCGGGATCGGAGCGCAGGCCGACGCCGATATTTCCCTTGCTCTTGACGTCAAATCCGAAGAGGGCGGTTGCGCCAGGCGCGAGCACTGTCGGGGTGCCGACACCGTCGCTTAGGGAAATGACAGGCGTCGCCAGGATATCCGCAGTGCCGGACAGTGGCCCCTCGTGCGTTGAGTATAGTGTCAGCACCGCTCCGCCGGGCGCGACATAACGATGAAACGCAGCGCCCATGGGGAATAGTTGCAGATCATGGCGCCCATTCTGCGCGAGATCGACGATCACTGGCGCGTCGGTGCTGACATCGAGAACCATCGGCTGGGCCGGAGCGAGACGGAAGGCCATGGCCTGGCCCT
>NZ_JAELUG010000290.1 GCF_016429255.1 Rhizobium sp. ASV8 | reverse complement strand
ATCCACCAGCGCCTGGAAGGACGCGTCGATGATGTTTTCCGAAACGCCGACCGTCCACCAGCGCACGCCGTCGCTGTCGGTTGATTCGATGAGGACGCGGGTGATTGCCTCGGTGCCGCCATTGAGGATACGCACCTTGAAGTCGGCCAATTCCAGATCGTCGATTTCGTGCTGATATTTTCCGAAATTCTTGCGCAGCGCCAGATCGAGTGCGTTGACCGGACCATCGCCTTCGGCGACCGACATGATGGTCTCGCCGTCGATGATGATCTTGACCACGGCTTCCGAGACGATCTTCACCCGGCCATGGGAATCGAAGCGGCGCTCGACCATGACGCGGAAGCCGTCGATCGCGAAGAATTCGGGGACGGTGCCGAGCGTGCGGCGCGCCAGCAGCTCGAAGCTCGCATCCGCGCCTTCATAGGCATAGCCCGTCGCTTCGCGTTCCTTGACGATCTGGATCAACCGGTCGAGCTTGGGGTCGTCCTTGCCCACTTCGATGCCGCGCCGTTTCAGCGCGTTGATGAAGTTCGACTTTCCGCCCTGGTCGGAAACCATGACCTTGCGGAAATTGCCGACGCTTTCCGGCGTCACATGCTCGTATGTACGGGGGTCCTTGAGCAGCGCAGACGCATGAATGCCGGCCTTGGTCGCAAAAGCCGATGCGCCGACATAGGGCGCCTGATGATCGGGCGAGCGGTTCAGCAGCTCGTCGAAGGCATGCGAAAGACCGGTGAGCCCAACGAGCCGCTCGGCGTCGATCGTCGTTTCGAAGCGCTCGCTATAAGCGCGCTTCAGCGCCAGTGTCGGGATTAGCGTCACGAGGTTGGCATTGCCGCAGCGCTCGCCGATGCCGTTCAATGTGCCCTGGATCTGCCGCACGCCGGCTTCAACCGCGGCGAGCGAATTGGCGACAGCCTGACCCGTGTCGTTGTGGGCATGGATGCCAAGACAGTGTCCGGGAACCCCGCAGGCGATGACCGCCTCGACGATGGCGCGGACCTCAGGCGGCTGCGTGCCGCCATTGGTGTCGCAGAGCACGATCCAGCGCGCGCCCGCATCATAGGCGGTCTTGGCGCAGGCCAGCGCATAGGTCGGGTTGGCCTTGTAGCCGTCGAAGAAATGTTCGCAGTCGACGAGCGCTTCCTTGCCAGCGCCCACGGCCGCCTGGACGCTTTCGGCGATGC
>NZ_JAELUG010000289.1 GCF_016429255.1 Rhizobium sp. ASV8 | reverse complement strand
GGAATGATTTGTCTTGGTATGGTTCTCGCGGCTGATGAGAAAGAACACCACGACCAGCACCACGGAGATGACGAACAGGACCGTGGCGATAGCGTTGGTTTCGGGCGTGAGGCTGCGCCGCATCTGCCCCAGCATGTATGTTGGAAGCGTGTCCTGGCCGGCGCTCTTGACGAATTCGGTGATGACGACGTCATCGAGCGAGGTAACGAAGGCAAGCGTTGCACCTGCCAGAATGCCCGGCCACAGGAGCGGGAAGGTGATCCGGCGGAACGTGCGCCAGGGCGATGCATAAAGGTCTGCGGCGGCCTGCTCCAGCGTCTGGTCCATGCCTTGAAGGCGGGCCCGAACCGGCATGAATGCAAAGGGTATGCAAAATGCCGAGTGCGCGAGGATGAGATAGCCGAGGCCGGAATAGCCGGTACGCGTCTTGATCCAGGCAAAGACGACGAGCAGCGACACGGCGGTCACGATTTCAGGCACCATCAGCGGCTGGTTGATCAGCGCGAACATGGTGCTGCGGCCGCGGAAGGTCTTGCCTCGGCCCATGGCAAGTGCGGCAAGGACGGCAACCGAGGTCGAGACGACGGTGGCAACGGCCGCTATTGCCAGTGAGCGAAGTGTTGCCGCCTGTACGGTGTCATTGTGCCAGGCAATGACGTACCAGTCCAAGGAGAAGCCCGCCCAGCTGGTCAGCGCCGAACTGCCGTTGAAGGAGAAGATCACCATCAGAACGATCGGCAGATACAGCACGATGAAGCAGAATGTCGCGATGGCGGTGAAGCCCTTTTGCCGGCGAGGGTCGAACCTGTTGGAATGCCTTGCCATCTCATTCTCCTTCATTCGCGGAGGCGCGGACATAGACGATGAGCGCTGCCGTCACCATGACCAGCAAGGTGATCGAGAGAGCCGCCCCGAGCGGCCAGTTCCGCGCCTGACCGAATTGCAGCTCGATCAGATTGCCGACCATCAGCTGCGTGCCGCCTCCGAGAATTCTCGGGATCACATAGGCGCCGAGCGACGGCACGAAAACGAGAATGGAGCCGGCGATGATCCCTGGCTTGACGGCGGGGATGATCACTCTGCGCAGCACGCGCCGCGGGGTGGCGTAGAGATCATATGCTGCTTCGATTAGCGAGAAATTCAGCCGCTCCATCGACGCGTAGAGCGGCAGGACCATCAAGGGCAGATATACAT
>NZ_JAELUG010000288.1 GCF_016429255.1 Rhizobium sp. ASV8 | reverse complement strand
GCAACCACGATTCACCGATCTACCCGAACCTTTATCGTAATGTGATCCCGTCGCGGCCTGACATGGTCTGGGTGGCTGACTTCACATACATCCGCATAGCCGTCGGCTTTTGCTATCTAGCCGTCATTCTGGACGCCTGCAGCCGGAAGGTCGTTGGCTACGGCCTTTCAAAACGCCTGGATACGCCGCTGGCATTGGCAGCGTTGGGTTCGGCGCTTGAGAGCAGAAAGCCTCCACCCGGCTGCATCCACCACACGGACCGCGGATGCCAATACGCGAGTGAGACCTATCGACGAGCGCTCCACGCCGCCGGTCTGCAGGGGTCCATGAGCGCCGTCGGAAACCCCTATCACAATGCTCAGGCCGAGAGCTTCATGAAAACCCTGAAAGTTGAGGACGTCTACATCGCCGGCTACGAGACATTCGCGGATGTGGCCGAACGCTTGCCCAGGTTCATTGAGGAGATCTACAATGCCAAGCGGCTGCACTCGGCCCTTGGCTACATATCGCCAGCAGAATTTGAAACCCAACTCGCCCAGCAGGCGGCTTAGTTTGAAGCGCCCCGCTGGTCCAGCCCGAAGGGTTCACTCCATTAGGCGCATAATTTCCATTGAGAATTGAGCCATGTGAACCTTCCCCCAACGCGGAGAGCGACGGGGGCAACGGAGTGATCCACATGGGACTTTTAAACATCATCCGTCGGATGGCGCTTCGCGAGAAGCAGTCGATCCGAGAGATCAGCCGGCGCACAGGGCTGTCACGCAACACGATCGCGAAGTATTTGAGTGCCGGCACGATCGAGCCGACGTTTACGACACCGGAGCGACCGAGCAAGCTTGATCCTTTTGCCGACAAGCTCTCTGGCTGGCTGAAGACCGAGGCCGGGAGGTCGCGCAAGCAGCGCCGAACGTTGAAGCAGCTTCATGCCGATCTGATGGCTCTCGGATTTACCGGCTCCTATGGTCGGGTCGCTGCGTTCGCCCGTAACTGGCGAATTGAGCAGCAGACGGCGAGCCGCGGCATATTCGTCCCGTTGTCCTTTCGGCCAGGTGAAGCGTTCCAATTCGATTGGAGCGAAGATTATGCCGTGATAGGCGGCGAGCGCACGAAGCTGCAGGTTGCCCATATCAAGCTATCACACAGCCGGGCGTTTCTGGTCAGGGCCTACCTGCTGCAAACGCACGAGAGGTAGCGTCGCCTTAACGGCTTGGTTGGATCGACTTGGTATTCGGGTTGCCATGACCGAAGCTGCTCATGTTCACTTCAGACGCCACCGCTTTCCCGCTGAGATCATTGCCCACGCCGTATGGCT
>NZ_JAELUG010000287.1 GCF_016429255.1 Rhizobium sp. ASV8 | reverse complement strand
AGGCCCAGGGCATTTCGCTCGACGATGTCGCCAAGGCGGTTCGCGCCAGCAATGCCGATGTCGGCGGGCGCACGATCGAGCTGTCGGAATTCGAATTCATGGTCCGCGGCCGCGGCTACCTGAGGGGCATTCCGGATATTGAGGCCATTGTCCTGAAGAGCCAGAACGGCGTGCCGCTCAGGCTCGGCGACGTCGCCAGGGTCGAACTCGTGCCGGACGAGAGGCGCGGCATCACCGAACTCAATGGTGAAGGCGAGGTGGCCGGCGGCATCGTGCTGCAGCGTTTTGGCGCCAATGCATTGACCGTGATCGACAACGCCAAGAAAAGCATCGAACAGATCAAAGGGAGCCTGCCGCCTGGAACCGATATCGTGCCCGTCTACGATCGCTCGACCCTGATCGAGGCGGCCATCGAGACCCTCAAGGGCACTCTGGTGGAGGAATCCATCGTCGTCGCACTGGTGACGATCGCCTTCCTGCTGCATGTCCGCAGCGCATTCGTCGCGATCATCATGCTGCCCGTCGGAATCCTGATCGCCTTCATTGCCATGAGGCTGCTCGGACTTGGCGCGAACATCATGAGCCTTGGCGGCATTGCGATTGCCATCGGTGCGATGATCGATGCCGCCATCGTCATGATCGAGAATGCCCATAAGCATCTCGAAAGGGCGCCGCCTGACAAGGCGCGGGTGGACATCCTCGTCGAGGCGGCAAGCGAAGTCGGACCGGCGCTGTTCTTCAGTCTACTGATCATCACCGTCTCGTTCTTACCGATCTTCACGCTGGAATCGCAGGAGGGCCGGCTCTTCGGTCCGCTCGCCTTCACCAAGACCTTTGCGATGGCGGCGGCCGCCCTGTTGTCGGTGACGCTGGTGCCGGCGCTGATGGTGTTGTTCGTCAGGGGACATATCGTGCCGGAGCAGAAAAATCCGGTGAACCGCTTCCTGATCTGGATCTACCGTCCCATCATCTCCACTGTCCTCAAGGCGAAAACCCTGACCATTGTCGGCGCGTTGGCGATCCTGGCGGCGACTGTCTGGCCAGCCCAGCACATCGGCAGCGAGTTCATGCCCAATCTCGATGAGGGCACGTTGATGTATATGCCGACGACGCTGCCCGGTATCTCGGTCACCAAGGCGGGCGAGTTGATGCAGACACAGGATCGCATCATCAAGTCATTCCCGGAGGTCCGGACGGTCTTCGGCAAGGCCGGCCGCGCGCTGACCGCGACCGATCCGGCGCCGACCGAGATGTTCGAGACCATTATTACCCTGAAACCGAAATCCGATTGGCGATCGGGCGTCACCATCGACAGTCTGAAGCAGGAGATGGATGCTGCCCTGCAGTTTCCGGGCGTCTCCAACGCCTGGACC
>NZ_JAELUG010000286.1 GCF_016429255.1 Rhizobium sp. ASV8 | reverse complement strand
GATTTCGCGTTCAGTTCCTACTTCAATGGCATCGGCGCGAATGGCTTTGCCTATGGCACTCCGACACTATTGTCTCCGCCCGGTGATGAAGCCGAAAACTCGTTGCTGGACAAAGCCGACATCTGGCTCGCCGACCTTCGCAACGGCATAGGCGACAGGATCAGAAGGACTTTGCCTGGCGACACGGGTGCCTTTGCGGCAGCACTTGTCACCGATGAGAGACGTGCGCTATCGGACGAGGCGACGGAGGCGCTCAGAACGGCAGGTCTGACGCATATCATTGCCATTTCCGGCCTGAACATGGCCCTCTCTGCCGGCATCTTTTACATCGGCTTGCGTTATCTGTTCAGCCTGTTTCCAGGCTTGGCGCAGGCATGGCCGACCAAGAAGATTGCCGCATTCGGCGCATTGGTCACGGTAACGGCCTACTACCTCATATCCGGCTTCGGCGTATCGGCCGAACGAGCCTTCATCATGATGGCGATCATGCTGGTCGCAGTTCTCTTCGACCGGCCATCGATCAGCCTTCGAAACGTGGCGCTCTCCGCGATCGTCATCCTCGTCCTATCGCCGTCGCAAGTGCTCGGGCCAAGTTTCCAGATGTCCTACGCCGCGACGCTGGCGCTGGTGTCCGGTTACACGCTCTGGAAACGGCGGCAGCATCGCGAAAACATAATTTCACGGTCGAGATTGCTGAGCCCGGTGCTGTTCGTTTCGCGCTTCTTCGGCGGCATAGTGTCGACATCCTTCATCGGCGGTGCGTCAACCGCGATTTTTTCCATAGAGCATTTTCACCGTTTGGCGACATACGGGCTTGCCGCCAATCTTGCCGCGATGCCGATCGTCTCTTTCATCGTCATGCCGTTTGGCATGGCCGCGATGCTGCTGATGCCTTTCGGTCTCGATGGGCCGCTCTGGAAAGTCACCGGAGAGGGACTGGAGATCGTCATTATTGTCGCGAAGACGGTCGCTGGTTGGGGTGGCGATATTACTTTCGGGCGGCAACCGGCTTGGTTGATGCCGACTTTCATCGCCGGCTTTCTGGCCATGAGCGTGTTGCGAACCAAGCTGCGCCATCTGGGCTTTCTGCTGTTGCTCCTCACGGTCGGGGTAGCAGCACTTGGTTCCGGCGTACCCAAGCCTGATTTGATGATCTCCGAGGATGGCGTTTTGGTCGCGCTAAGGCAGGACGACATACTGGCAACAAATCGGGAAAGGCCGCAGGCTTTCATTTTCGAGCAATGGCAGAAAGCGATGGTTGCGGCCGAGCACCAGCCGCCGACCGTTTTTCCGGCCGATAGCCGGCTTCCTCAGGTCACCAAGAAGGAACGCCGCCGCCGGCTGAATGCCGACGAACAGAAAGCGGTTCGCAATGCAATGGAGGAGGCT
>NZ_JAELUG010000028.1 GCF_016429255.1 Rhizobium sp. ASV8 | reverse complement strand
ATCCTGCATTTCTTCAAGGAGCAGGACGAGACGCTCTTGAACTACTACCGAACCATTGCCGACAAGGTCGATATCGGCATAGCGCTCTGGAGCCATCCCGATAGCGGCTATCTGATGAGCCCGGAGCTTTGCAACAGGCTTGCCGATATCGAAAACGTCGTCGCGATCAAATATTCGGTGCCGCGTCCCATGTACAAGGAGCTGACAAGGCTTGCGGGCGACAGAATTCTGGTCAGCACGGCCTCCGAAGAGGAATGGCTTGACAATATCCTCGAGCTGAACTGGCAGCTCTATCTCTGCTCCTCGCCGCCCTACCTGATACAGACCACGGCCGATCGTCGCATGCGGGAATACACTGATCTCGCCTTTGCGGGAAAAGCAGAGGAAGCCCGCCGCATTCGCGACAGTCTTGACCCGGTACGCGAGGCTCTCAAGTCTACGCGGCCTGCGGAGAAGCCACATTCCCATCAGAAATACTGGCAGGAGCTGCTCGGGCAGGTTGGCGGGCGCGTCCGTCCGCCGCTTCTCGAACTGACCGAACGGGAGAAATCCGCGACACGCAGCGCCTTCGAGAGCTGTGGTTTGAAGATCTGACACCAGACTAGCGTCCGCACAAAACTTCAGGAGGAACTACAATGACCAGACGCCTCTCCGCCTTCAGCTTTTCAAAATGGATCGACGAGCACGCGCATTTGCTCAAGCCGCCCGTCGGCAATCAGCAGATCTGGGAGGATGCGGATCTGATGGTGACTGTGGTTGGCGGCCCGAACAAGCGCACCGACTATCATGACGATCCGGTTGAAGAGTTTTTCTACCAGCTCAAGGGCGACATGATGCTCAAGGTCGTCGACAACGGCAATTTCTACGATGTGCCGATCCGTGAAGGCGAGATCTTTCTCCTGCCGCCACATGTGCGTCATTCTCCGCAGCGGCCGCAGGAAGGCTCGATCGGCCTCGTCGTCGAGCCCAAGCGCAACCAAGACCAGCATGACGCTTTTGAATGGTACTGCTTCGAATGCCACGAACTCGTCAAGCGTGTCGAAGTTTCGCTGAAGAGCATCGTTCGCGATCTGCCGCCGATCTACCAGGCTTTCTATGCGGATGAGAAAGCGCGCACATGCCCGAAATGCGGTTCGATCCATCCCGGCAAAAGTCCGCCGGAAGGTTGGGTAAAGCTTTAAGCAGAATCAATAAGGTCTGGCCCGTGGAGGAATAGCGGGCCCTTTAGCTGGGAGATTGGGTATGCGACTGAAGTCTTTGCGCTTCATTTGGGCGGCGCCGCTGTTGTTTGCGTCGATGGCATCGGCGCAGGAGCCGGTCAAGATTGGCATGATCACCACGCTTTCCGGGCCGGCGGGTTACCTCGGCCAGGATGTTCGCGATGGTTTCAAGCTTGCCATGGATGAGGAAGGCGGCAAGCTCGGAGGCGTACCCGTGCAGCTTGTGGTCGAAGATGACGGCCTGAAGCCTGGCCAGGGAAAGCAGATCGCCGAGCGCTTTCTGAACGAGGAAAGCATTAAGCTCTTTACCGGCATCGTCTTTTCCAACGTCGCCGGCGCGACCGTTCCCGACATTCTCGATGCAAACGCCTTCTACGTGAGCCCGAACGCCGCGCCATCCAACATGGCCGGCAAGGATTGTGACAAGAACTACTTCGTCGTCTCCTGGCAGAATGACAGCCTGCATGAAAGCGCAGGTCAATATGCCACCAATCTTGGCTACAAGACCGCTTTCGTGCTGGCGCCCAACTATCAGGCCGGCAAGGATGCCATCGCCGGCTTCAAGCGCTATTTCAAGGGCAAGATTGTCGGCGAGATCTATACAAAGCTCGATCAGACCGATTTCGCTGCAGAGATGGCGCAGGTACGCGCCGCAAAGCCAGAGGTGGTCTTCCAGTTCCAT
Source organism: Rhizobium sp. ASV8 (assembly GCF_016429255.1). Lineage (GTDB taxonomy): Bacteria > Pseudomonadota > Alphaproteobacteria > Rhizobiales > Rhizobiaceae > Rhizobium. Next base: position 56,834 of record NZ_JAELUG010000028.1, on the reverse strand, counting down.
CCCGGTGGTCTGGGCATCACTTTCCTGCGTCAATATCAGCAGGCGGGTCTCATGAAGGAGATTCCGATGGTGGTGGCAGAACCGTCCATGGATGGCGTGATGCTGGCCGCCGTCGGTGACATTGCGCTCGGTCTGAAAGTCAGCAGTCACTGGAATGCTGACTTCGACAACGCCGCCAACAAGAAGTTCATGGCGGAGTGGAACAAGACCTACCATCGTCCGGTCACCACGTATGCGAGCCAAGGTTACGACACCGCGCTTGCTTATGCGTCGGCCCTCAAGGCCACGGGAGGTGACCTCAAGAATGCGGACGCCTTCCGCGAAGCGCTGCGCAAAGCCGACTTCCAGTCCGTGCGCGGCAAGTTCGCCTTCGGCCCAAACCAGCATCCGGTACAGAACTGGTACGCGCTGTCGGTGGAAAAAGGTACGGATGGCAAGCCGGAGCTGAAGACGGTCGGCGAGGTTTTCAAGGACCATGGCGACGCCTACGCAGCTGAATGCAAGATGTAGGGCCTTACGCGCACCGAGCGCATCAGATCTCCGCCGGTGCGCCCCGCAACTCTTCGAATGGCATCCGATGACGCTCTTTCTCGAACAATTGTTGAACGGCCTGCAGTTTGGCGTCATGCTCTTTCTGATGGCCGCCGGCCTGACGCTGATCTTCGGCATCATGGGCGTCATCAATCTGGCGCATGGTTCGCTCTATATGATCGGCGCTTACGCCGGAACATGGGTGGCAACGGAAACCGGCTCCTTCTGGTTGGGGGTGCCGGCCGCGCTTGCGGCCGCAGCTCTGTCTGGAATAGCCATCGAGGTCCTGGTCATCCGACGGCTCTATCGCCGCAATCACCTTGACCAGGTGCTCGCGACCTTTGCCCTGATCCTGATCATCAACCAGACCGTTACGATCCTCTTCGGGAGACAACCCCTCTTCGTGTCCATGCCGTCTCTGCTGGATGGCTCCGTCGAACTACTGCCCGGGCTGGTTTACCCGACCTATCGCCTTGCTATCATTCTCGTCGGTCTGCTGGTGGCAGCCGGCCTCTATCTGCTGATCAACAAGACGCGCATCGGTATGCTTGTGCGCGCGGGTTCGACAAATCGGGATATGGTGCGGGCACTCGGCGTCGACGTGCGGCTCCTCTATACGCTTGTCTTCGGGCTCGGCGCATTGCTTGCCGGTCTGGCCGGCTATATGGCAGGCCCTGTGCTCGCCGTACAGGTCGGCATGGGCGAACAGATATTGATCACAACCTTCGTCGTCGTCGTCATCGGTGGGGTCGGCTCCATCCGCGGCGCTTTCTTCGCCAGCCTGGTGCTCGGCGTTGCCGACACCGGTCTGCGTGCCTATCTGCCCGGATTGCTCAGGCAGATGATGGTTGGTCCGGAGGCCGACGCACTCGGCGCCGGTATTTCTTCGATGGGCATCTACTTGCTGATGGCGATCGTCCTGCTCATCCGGCCCAAGGGCCTATTCTCTCCGAATTCGTGAGGCGGCATTTCTCGATAATGGATACCTCAATCAAAAAAGCTGTCGCGCTCCTCATTCTGGCGATTGCCCTTGTGGCGCTGCCGCTAGTGACGGAAGCAGCTGGCTATAACGCTTTGACCACGCTGGCGACGCGGGTCCTGATTTACGGGATTGCCGCCGCGAGCCTCAATTTCGCGCTCGGATACGGCGGTCTGATCAGCTTCGGCCATGCCGCCTTCTTCGGCATCGGCGGCTACACCGTCGGTATCCTCTATCAGCATTATTCACTTGATGAGCCGCTCTTTGGTTTCATAGCAGGCACCAATCAACTGTTGATCACGGTTCCGGTGGCGATCATCGTCAGTGGCCTCTTTGCCGCACTGATCGGAGCCTTGTCGTTGCGCACGGGCGGCGTCCAATTCATCATGATCACGCTTGCCTTCGCGCAGATGCTATTCTTCCTGTTCGTGTCGCTGAAGACCTATGGCGGCGATGACGGACTGATCATTCGCCGAAGCAACGAGTTTCTCGGCCTCAACATGCGTGACCGCACCAATATGTATTATGTCTGCCTCGGCTTTACGGTGGTCTTTTTCGCGCTTCTCTGGCGGATCGTGAATTCGCGTTTCGGAAAAGTCGTCGTCGGTTTGCGTCAAAGCGAGCGTCGCATGGCGGCGATCGGTCTGTCGGCCTATCGCTATAAGCTGGTCGCGTTCATTCTGTCCGGAATGGGCTGTGGCCTGGCGGGAGCGCTGATGGCCAATTTCCTGCGCTTCGCCAGCCCCGACATGCTGCATTGGACCCGTTCCGGCGAGCTGATGATCATGGTCGTTCTCGGCGGCGTGGGTACCCTGTTCGGTCCATTCATCGGTGCGGCCGTCTACACGGTTCTCGAAACGACATTCGCGTCATGGACCGAGAACTGGCAGCTCGGCCTGGGCTTCATCCTGCTTCTGGTCGTGCTCTATACCAATGGCGGCGTGCAGGCACTGATCGGCCGCGTCAGCGGGAGGCGCCAATGACCGCTCCCATTCTGAACGTCATGGGCCTTGTGAAACGCTTCGGCGGATTGCTTGCAACCGACCATGTCGACATCACGGTCAAACCCGGTGAGATCCATGCGCTGATCGGTCCCAATGGCGCTGGCAAGACGACACTGATTTCGCAATTGATGGGCGAAATCAAACCCAACGAGGGCAGGATCGAGATCAACGGCCAGGCCGTCGATGGCTTACCGACCGCAAGGCGTGTGAAACTCGGGCTGGCGCGAACCTTCCAGATCAGCTGCCTGCTACCCGATTTCACGGTGCGGGAAAACGTTGCGCTTGCCGTGCAGGTCCGCCGGGGCAGCAGCTTTCGTTTTCTCGCCGATGTGAGCCGGGACGAGGCGCTCTTCGAAGAGGCGATGACATTCCTCCGCAAGGTCGATCTGGAGCGCTGCGCTGGCGAATTGGTCGCCAATCTCTCGCACGGCGATCAGAAGCAGCTCGAGCTTGCCGTGGCACTCGCGACGAAGCCGCAATTGCTGCTGCTGGACGAGCCGATGGCGGGGCTTGGGCTGACTGAGAGCCAGCAGATGATAGAGGTGTTGCGCCAGCTCAAGAGCGAGGTATCCATGCTTCTTGTCGAACACGACATGGAAGCCGTCTTCGCACTTGCCGATCGCATTTCGGTCCTCGTCTATGGACGCGTGATTGCCAGCGGAACCGTTGACGAGATCAAGGACAATCCGGAGGTTCAGACGGCCTATCTGGGTGAAGGAGACGAGGTTTGCTGAGCGTTGCCAAACTGCAATCCGCCTATGGGCGCAGTCAGGTTCTGTTCGACGTCGCGCTCGAAATCGGCGAAGGCGAAGTGGTGACGCTGCTCGGTCGTAACGGCATGGGCAAGACGACGACCGTCAAATCAATCATGGGCCTGCTCAAACCGCTCTCCGGCGATGTTCGCTTCGGTGGCCGCGAGGTCTGTGGCGCGACACCGGAGACGATCGCTCGCCTCGGCGTCGGGCTCGTTCCGGAGGGGCGGCAAACGTTCCACACGCTCACCGTGCGCGAAAATCTCGTCGCGACCGCTGCCAATCGTCTCGGCCGCTCCAATCCCTGGAACCTTGAAAAGGTCTATTCGCTGTTTCCACGATTGGCGGAAAGAGCCAATCAGACGGCCGGCACCTTGTCGGGTGGCGAGCAGCAGATGCTTGTCGTCGGCCGCGCCCTGATGACCAATCCGAAACTGCTCATCCTGGACGAAGCGACCGAAGGCCTTGCCCCGGTCATTCGTGCCGAGATCTGGGCCTGCATCGCGCGGCTCAAGGCTGAAGGTCAGTCTATTCTGCTGATCGACAAGAACCTTCATGTGCTGAAGCGGCTCGCCGACCGGCACTATGTGCTGGAAAAGGGCCGCACCGTCTGGTCGGGCAACAGCCAAGATCTGATCGACAATGCAGAACTGGTTCATCGCTATGTCGGCATCTAAACGTTCCGCACGCAGGCTGCGGCTCGGTATCATCGGATGGGGCGCGATCGCCTCACGGGTCGCTCAGCTCCTTGCCGAGCGGCAGAGGGATGACATCGAGATCGCCGTCGTGGCCGTGCGAGATACAGCGCGTGATCGCGGCTTGCCCTCGAACGCACGGGGGATCTCGCATCCGGGCGAGCTTTCGGACCTGGATCTCGACATGATCATAGAGGCGGCCGGACGACCGGCGGTCGACATTTGGGGAGTGGCCGCGCTCCGTCACTCGCGACGTTTCGCGGTGTCCTCGACCAGCGCCTTTACCGATGAGGCCCTGCTCGATCGTCTGCTTGCGACGGCGCGCGAAACGGGAAGCCGTATCGTCGTCCCCTCGGGCGCTCTCGGAGATCTCGGCGTGCTGGCTGCCGCGTCCATATTGCCGCTCGACGAGGTAACCCATTCCATCGTCAAGCCTCCCCGTGCCTGGCGGAGTACCAAAGCCGAAGAGTTTGTCGATCTCGACGCACTTGCAGCCCGTACAGAATTCTTTGCGGGCACGGCGCGGGAAGCGGCGGCTGCATTTCCGCAAAACGCCAATGTCGCCGTCATTACTGCCCTCTCTGGGATCGGCCTTGACCGAACGAGGGTCGTGCTGGTGGCGGATCCTTCCATTCTGCGCAATGTCCATGAGATCAGAGCTTCGGGGGCGTTCGGCAAGCTTGAGCTCAAGCTTGAGAACGAGCCGCTGGCGGCAAATCCGAAATCGTCGGAAATGACCGCGCTCAGCCTTGTGCGGCTGATCGAGAACAGCGTTGCCGCTCTCGTCGTCTAGGCTCTCGAATGGCTTGAGTATCGCTGCGACCTGCTAAGGGTCTTCAGCCATGTCGTCCGTCGCGCGCGGGCATTCCCGCAGCCAGACACTCGCTTGGAATGTCTGGCCGCTCGACTGGGCATGTTACGGGTAAAAGCCGCAGAGCACTCTCCTGTATCCGTTCAGTTTTCTGCCTACCTACTTTGCCGCTTCGAGCGTTTCGGGGATGGACGTGAGTGCTTTCCCTTTGAACTTCTTGAACAGAAAGAAGTAGAGCTTGATGTATTGGCCAACAAGGATCGCGTTCAAGATCGTGCCCTCGCGGATGAACTTGATCTCGCCCAGGAATGCGAGGCCGATCAATGCGGCGGTCACCAGCAAAGTGCAGTCGAAGCCGGTTTTGATGTTGCCCCATTTCCAGCCGGTTCGCTTGAAGATCGTGTTGACGAACATGTCGATCGGCATCAGCACGAGGTTGGCTCGGATCATGAGAAATAGACCAAAGGCAAGCAAAGCATCACCTAAGGCCAGCAATGCAATCCTGAGGTAATAGGTGTCGAGTTGCAGGAATTCCGTCAGCTTCAGATTCAGATCCAGACAGCTTGCCAACACGAAAGCCGGGATCAGCGCGGCGAAACTCTTCAGCGTGAAATCCTTCGGGAGCACCAGATAGGTGAGGAACAACATGATCAGTTCCAGAAGGAAGTTGTATGTCCCTTGGCTGAGCGCAGGATAGACCAGCGTCATCGTGCGCGTCAGGCTGCTTTGCGGCGATATGCCAACACCGGCACGGATCGCCAGGCTGACGCCGACGGTCAGGATGTAAATGCCGATCACATACATGATCCAGCGTCGCGTCAGGCTACCGGTTTCGACGAGTTGGGCTTCTGTCGCCTCATGTGCCATTATGTTCCTCCCTTATTTCTTCTCAGCCGTTTCGCAAATAGCCTCTCTCGTGTCCGCCCGAGGCTATATCTGCGCAATTGAATTCATTTCGTACCGGCGTTGCGAAGCTTTCGCCTTCGCATTTGCCATACGACCGCTTCGGCAACGGACACTATGTGCCTGTTGCCGAAGGTCTCCCCTGCCGCGTCAAACCATGAAGCGGAAGCGATGAAGCGAGATGAACAGGCTCAGCAGCTTGTTCACGACCGGCTCGCCTTCGTTGCGGTTGCCCGTCTCCTCCAGGGCAGCATCGATGGCACCGGCGGCAGCCGTCAGTTCCGATACGGTCATGTTGGCCATGACACCATAGATCTCGAGGGGCATCACCGCTTTCTCCACCCGGTTCTCGGTCACGATGCAGGCGCCGGCATGAGCGTCGACCTTTCTTGCGCAATGACACATTTCTACGCTGTCCTGTCCGACGACGACGAAATAGGGCTTTGGCGCCGGCCAAAAGGTGGCGACCGCGCCGCGATCGACATTGACACCCTTGAACAAGCCGTTGACCACATGACGCTTGCCGGTGGTATAGCGTTGTATGACCGACAGGCGGCTGAGCTTGATGCCGCCTACTTCCGGCACGACCTTGCCGTCCTTGAACGGCACCCAGACTTCCTCGAAGAATTTGGCATGGCCGCGCCCGTAAACGTCGAACAGATAGACTTTAGCCTGCGTACCGTCTTCGGAAATCTCCAGCGGCACGATGTCAAGTTGTTCCGGCGTCAGGTTGTCGAGCCCGGGAACGCCCGTCTTGCACATATCGGAATAGTCGATCTCGGCGTTCTTTAAAAGCTTGCGATCCTTTGCAACCAGCTCGCCGTCCTTGAAGACGTAGAGCGGATTGATTTTCGAGAGGCTGTCCGTCAGCACGATATCCGCGAAGCGCCCCGGCGTCAGCGAACCGATCCTGTCCTCCATATGGAAGGAGCGCGCGGTGTTGTAGGTCGCCATCTTGATGGCATGGATCGGATTGATACCCATTTCCGCACAGAGCGAGATGATCCAGTCCATGTGTCCCATGGTCAGAAGACGCTCGATCGAAATGTTGTCCGTGCAGAGCATGAAATTGTCGGTCGGCCATTTGCGATCGACAATGGCACGCAGCAGAACCTTGATCACTTCGCTGCTGCCGACGCCGAACTTGATGTGCGTGGCAAAACCGTAGCGGATGCTCTTTTCAATATCCTTCTCGTTCCAGACATCATGGTTGTTGGAGCAACCGATGGCCGGCAGATAGTTGAGGATCATGTCCGAAAGTGCAGTGACGCCCCAGTGACCGTTCATGAAGCCGCCCTTGGCCCGCACCCAGGCGGCCTTGCGGAAATCATCGTCATTGCCGGAGCTGTAGGTGAAATGCTCGAACTCGCCGAGGCCGATGACAGGTTCCATTTTCAGCACGGCTTCGGTCACCGACGCTGCTGTCTTCTTCCCGGGCGCAAAGGCATAGAGCCGATAGGGCAGCTTGTCATAATCCTTGAACAGGCTTTCGGCGGCCTGCACGCCTTCCTCGCCCGCCGCGCTCAGCAGATCAAGGCATTCGGAATAGATCGTCGTCGTCCCACAGGGCACCATCGCCTCGGCAAGCGCAGTCGGATGGGCGAGCTGCGATTCAAAATGGATATGAGCGTCGATCAGGCCTGGAATGGCATAGAGCCCCTGGCCGTCGAATACCTCTTTCGTCTTGACAAGGCTTTCGTCTGGATTGAGTGCGACGATCCGCTTGTCATGGACGAGGATCGAGCCCTGATAGACAGTCTCCCCGTGCACGTCGAGAATATTGAGATTCTTCAACAGGAGATCGGCCTCGCGCTCTCCGCTCAGAATGGCAAAGATCGTCCGTACCTTGTCATAGTGAACGGCTTCTATCGGATTTATCGAATTCACAATTTTCCTCCATGTCGGTCCCGTGGCTTCGCCGAAGCGAAATGCCTGTGATTGTTTGGGAATAAATCCCGGAAGGGGCGACGATCGGCCGCCAACCTCGTTGACGACATAGGACGCGATTGCGCCGTTTCCGAAAAGCAGTATTTTCTGCGCATATCGTACGCTTTTCGAGAATGGTTCATGGGAGGAAACGGATGCTTCATTCGCGCGTGTTGCGTTACATCGACGAGGTTGCTCGGTCCGGTTCGATCCGAGCGGCCGGCGAGCGGCTGAATGTCGCGCCTTCGGCCATCAACAAGCATGTTCTTCTGTTGGAGGAAGCGATCGGCGAACCGCTGTTCGAGCGACTGCCGCGTGGGCTGCGGCTAACGCCCGCGGGTGAGATACTCGTTGCTCATGTCCGGCGCACGATGAAGGAGTACAGCCAGGTCGAGGCGGAAATTCGGGGCATCAAGACGCTCGAAAGCGGCGAGGTGATCATCGCCACGATGAATGGCCTGGCCGGCGGCATCGTCCCGAAGGCCGCCGCCCGGTTCGGCGCACGCCATCCCCGGCTCAAAGTTTCAATTCGCGTGATGTTCGTGCGCGATATCGTCCAGGCGGTGATAGACGGCGAAGCCGATCTCGGCCTTGCCTTCAATCTGCCGTCGACGCAGCAGCTTGAAACTCTTTGGAAGATGGATACTCGGCTTGGTGCCGTCGTTTCGCCGGAGCATCCGCTCGCCGGCATGGAAACGGTGCCGCTTGCCCACTGCGCGCCCTACCCGCTGATCTTTGCCGACAAGTCGATGCTGATCCACGGCATCGTCGCGGACGCCTTTGTCGAGGCTGGGCTCACCGTCGAGGCGGCGTTCCTCTCGAACTCCATCGAGGCCATGAAGTGCTTGGCCGGCGCCGGGGACGGCATTGCCTTTCTCAGCAAATTCGACATTGCCGAGGAATATCGCAACGGCGTGCTCACCTATGTACAGATTCGCGACCGGACCTTTGGAAAGAACGTCCTCTCTCTGGTGCAGAGAGAAAAACGCAATCGCGGACTTGCCGCCACGATGTTTGCCGAGGAGATCAAGCGCGGTTTGCGCGGCATCACCGACTGAGCTTCAATTCTGCTACCCTCGTGCGCCGCGATCATGGCCTGTCAGCGGCGCCTGGATCATCGGCGGCATTGCCTTGTGACAGGTGTGCTGGGCCAGACGCTCCACCACGGTCAGCACGATAAGCACGCATGTCGGTTGACGTCGCCAGCCTGCCTGACGGGCGCCCGTCATATCGTGCAGCACGGCGACGATCCTCGGCGGGAGGCTCCGTCGCAGATTAGAAGTCGAGACGCGAAAATGCCGGCGTAGTTTTTACGCGGCCGGGATTTCAAATCGATCGACAAGTGACGTACCGAATTGCCGGCGTGCCTCGCTTGTCGTTTCCGCATGATGTGAACCGGTGATGGCATATTGTTTCATCACCGACCACACGGGTGCGGCTCGAGTGCCAGCAAGCCGTCGGGCGCGTCGTCAGGTTGCGCGCCTTGTGGTGAACGCGATCTCTTGTCCGAAAGACAGCTCGAGAGTGTTTCCATCGGGATCGGCAATGTAAGTCCAAAGGCCGACGGGAGCTCCGTCATCCCGGGGCTTGGACCTCAATATGCCAAGGCGATCGGCCTCGGCCGCTCGCTCAAACACCTCTTCCCGCACGCCGCAGGCAATACCGATGTGTCCGAAGGGTCCCAAAGGCGTGTCTTTAAGGCTTGTCGATGCAACGAGGACGAGCGCGAAGGGGCGCAGTCCGTCCGCCAGCCACGCCACCTCTTCAATGGCGCCTGCTGCTGCTCTGCGGTGGATAAGCTTGAGATGAGCAAACTCCTCGTAGAAGGCGATGCTTCTTTCGAGATCGCGCACGAGAAGCGCGACATGCGAAAATCCAAGATCTTTTTCGGTTGATTGGCTCATGGTCCGTTCTCCTTTCTTTTCATCCTGGACCATCGAAATTACGAATTGAAATCGAAAGATCGTATATATATCATGCACAGCATGAATAATATTGCTTCCTCCGATCTGAACCTATTGCTGGTTCTTGAGGCCCTGCTCGAAGAGCGTCACGTCTCGCGAGCCGCGTCACGTCTCAATCGTTCACAACCGGCCGTCAGCCATGCCTTAGCCAGGCTGAGAGACATCTTTGATGATCCATTGCTGGTGAGAAGCGATGGGGGCCTGCAGCTCACCGCGCGGGCGCTTCAACTTTCAGAGCCGCTCGCAGAGGCCCTGGCGCTCGTGCGTTCGATGGTAGACCACCAGGGGCTCGACATGAGAACGAGCACCAGTCATTTTCGGCTGTCGCTGTCCGACTATGGAGCAGCCATCCTTTTGCCAGCTCTCGTCTCGCGGCTGCGACAGTCCGCACCACTCGCCGATCTTTCAGTCGTGTCTTACGGCAGAGATCGAGCGCTGGCGGCGTTGATGGAAGGAGAAATTGACCTGGCCGTCGGCGTCTATCCTGCACTTGAACAATGGAGGTCCAGCCACCTCAAAAGCACGGTCCTTTTCGAGGAGACATTCGCGTGTCTGATCGATGGATCGTGCGGATATACTCCGCTGGATCTTACGGAATATCTCGCACGGCCTCATGTGCGGGTTACGGTTGGCCTGCAGGATGACAGCGAGATCGACATGGGCCTTGCTCGATTGGGCCACAAGCGTCGCATCGCCGTTCAGATCCCGCATTGGTCCAGCGCACCCGAGCTGGTGAGAGGCACGGACCTCGTGCTGACCGCGGCCCGGCGCAGCATCGAGCGTCTGGCGAATGGCAGCCTTCAATGTTGCGAGGTACCGTTCCAGCTGCCGAGCTTTCCCTTCGTACAGACCTGGCATCGCCGGCGCGAAAAGGATGTGTCACATCGCTGGCTTCGTGACGAGATCGAGGCGATCGTGCGCGCAAGATCGCAGTTGTAGACGCATTCTCAGACCTCGACTTCTTCCCGCCGAACCGAGCCAATGTTGCTGGCAACAGCTCTGAACCATATTGCGCTCCTCCGGGGGAAGCGTCGAAACGAAGGCCGATCTACCTTAATCGTCGCAGAAAGGAGTTCTTCCTTTGATAAGGTTGGGGCTGCCATTGCTTAGTTGTGCCGCCGGACTTGCCGGCGAACGCAATCCTCACAACCAACAGGGGAAGCAAGCACACGGCTGTGTTTGCTCCAGACCGATAGGCACCCTATATGCCCGCAGCCGCACTGGCGATGGCGGCATCTTGCTCGGGAGCGCCGCCGGACACTCCAAGAGCGCCGACCAACTCGCCACTGGGGTCGAACAACGGCACACCTCCGCCAACGAGAAGCAGGCCGCCCTGGTGGATGTGATCGAAGTGCAACAAAGGCTTGCCTAGCTCCAACGGTGCACCGAGTGCATCCGTTGGCGCCTGAAACATCACCGACGTACGCGCCTTGGCGATCGCGAGCTCGTTGGAGGCCAGCCATGCGCCATCCATGCGCGAGAATGTCACCAGATTCGCGCCCTTGTCGAGGACGGCAAAGACCGCGTTCATGCCGGCATTCTTTGCCGCGGCGCGGCCCTTGGCCACAAGGGCCTGCGCATATTCAAGCGTGATATCAGGCATCTTGTGTCCACTCCGTCTCTTGCCATTGCTTTGCCGTATCGATCGTGGCGAGCGGGCGCATCGTTCGATAGGAATGTTCGTCGGCGGGAATGATTTCGACCATGGCGTCGATCATCTCCTGCGGGTCGAATTGATCGGCAAGAGCAGCCGTGAAGTCCGGCATCGGCACGACCGCGCGATCGGCATCATACCATTGCGTGTGGCTCTCGGCGCCGGTGTCGTTGAAACCGGTACCGAATACGCCGGGATTCACCGTTGCGACCTTGACGCCATAGGGTGCCAATTCGGCCCTCATGGAGCCGGCTATGGCCTCGATCGCATGCTTGGTGGCACAATAGACACCAACGAATGGGATAACGAGAATTCCCCCCATCGACGAGGTCCAGACCACCTTCCCCGCCTTGCGCGCCACCATCTTCGGCACGATACCCTGTACCAGCTTGATGTGACCGAAAAGGTTGATCTCGAAGGATTCACGGATCCGTTCCATAGGAATATCGATGACCGATCCGCTTTCCATCACACCGGCATTGAGCACCAGAATGTCGGGGTCGTAGCCCGCAGCATGTGCAATATCGATGTCGTCGAGGAGGTTGAGCTTTATGACATCAAGCTCGACGCCGGCGTCGGCTGCCTCCGAGCGCAGGCTTCGAACCTGGGGCCAGGTTTCCGCAGCCGCGATCACCTTGTGTCCACGACGGGCAAGCTCGATCGCTGCGCCCCGACCGAAACCCGAGCTGGCGCCGGTCATCAGGATTGTTTTTGGCATGGTAGCATCTTTCTGTTTGGATAGGTTGAATTCAAGGCTAGCCAGTGTTGACTGCTGCAACAATCCCAGCAATCCTTGATGCCAAGATGAGAGATGTTCATCAATCGATAGGCGGCGACCTGTTCGCCCTGAATGTGTTCCTGGCGATCGCCAACCATCGCAGCTTTCGAGCGGCAGCGCTTGAGCTTGGCGTAACGCCTTCGGCCATCAGCCATTCCGTGAAGAGCTTCGAGCATCGGCTCGGGGTTCGCCTGTTCAACCGAACGACCCGCAGTGTCTCGCTCACGGAGGCAGGGGAACGGCTGGCAGCCAAACTTCGTCCGGCGATGTCGTCAATCACCGAGGCATTGAGGGAAACGAATGACCTTCGCAGCGTTCCCACCGGGACGGTAAGGATCAATGCCAGCGACGTGGCGATCCGCATGCTTCTGTTGCCGATATTGGCGCGCTTCCGGCGCAACTATCCGCAGGTGCATCTCGATATCGTCACGGATGGCAGGCTTGGCGACATCGTCGCTGAAGGGTTCGATGCGGGAATTCGGCTTGCCGAGGCCGTGCCACAGGACATGATAGCGGTTCGCCTTACGGAAACGACCAGATTTGCGGCCGTTGCGTCGCCTGCCTATCTCGCTACGCGCGACAGGCCTGCTGTGCCGCAAGATCTTTATCAACATGATTGCATTCGCTTCCGCTTCGAAAGCGGTGCGATCTATCGCTGGGAGTTCGAACGCAATGGCGTTGCCGAAATCATCAACGTCAACGGCCCGCTGACCTTGACGGATCAGACCTTGATGGTGGAGGCCGCGATTGCGGGGCTCGGAATTGCGTTTGTGCCGGACTTCCTGGTGATCGATGCTATTCAAATGGGGCGACTTGAGCGATTGCTCGACAGCTGGTGCCCGCCCTTTCCCGGCGTGTGTCTCTACTATCCGGGTCGGCGCCATGTTTCATCTGGCCTGAGAGCCTTGATCGAGACGATCAAGGGCGAGCGTTGATATACCGCCGAGCACACCGATTTCGCGAAGCGGCAGCGTCAGTCGCGATCAAGCGGTTTCGAGAGCGGCAAATGATAGATCGGTTACGAGCGGAGAGTGAATGTGCGGTTGTACGGGCCGGCAAACGAACCGATCATGACTATGGGCTTGACGATGCCCCCGCCAGCTTTGCTCCTGGCACCCCGGCCGCGATTGGACAACGCCATCGGGACTGCCTCAGCTCTAAGCCTGCTTTGGATCGTGCCCGTTGTCCGGAGTCGACATATTTTGCCTTGCCTCATCCAATTTGTTGTATGCGGCCTGAATAATATCGATATCGGAAACATGTCCGATTGCAGCCAGCTTATACATCACATTCCCGACAGCGATATCTATGCGAGTTGGCTGATCTGAATACACTTTATCGGCGATCGGTTGAATCGATTCCCATTCGCCACCCATGGCATAATATAACTCCAACGACCGACGTATGAATTCCTCCCTTCGGTCTTTGGCGTTGAGCAAGGATTCCCTCCCTGCTTTCAAATCCATCAACTTGACTGCATTGTTCTGATATTCGCTCATCTCGCCCTACAAGGAATCATCTTTCCTTTCATTCAATATTTAAATCGTAAACATACTCTATAGGTTGAACGAACAGGCATTTTTGAGCAGTTGAGCTTGCCGGGTGACCACGGCATACGAGCAGGTTCCGGCCATCGCTCAGGCGTGAACGACGGCCGGGGTTACGTCAATCCTCTCGCGAATATGCCATCCTCATGGTGTGGGCAGCGGCAGGGTCTCGTCGGCGGGATCTTCACGCAAGATTCGCAGCTCGTACCAAAGCGCATTCAAGATGCCCATCGATGCCGCCAGTCCCAATCCAAGAACCCATGCGAAATACCACATAATATTTCTCCTTTTTCGTTCAGTAAGCTGAGTGTCCGGCCTTCTCGATGCTCTTCTCGCTCACCTTCCCCCACAGAACGCGGTAGACCCACGCCGTGTAGAGAAGGATGATCGGCATGAAGATAGCGGTTGCGAGGAGCATGTTGCGCAGCGTCGCACGGCTGGACGATGCATCGAATATGGTCAACGAGTGGCTGGGATTGGTGCTTGACGGTAGTATGACCGGGAACATTGCAAGGCCGACCGTCGCTATGATCATGGCGACCGACAGTTTCGATGCGATGAAGGTCAAACCCTCACGGCGTGTGCGGAAACCCAATGCCACGAAGAAGGGGCCGACGATGCCGATGGCAGGCACCAGCCACAAAACGGGGTGAGCAGCGAAATTGGCAAGCCAGGCGCCCCCGTCATGGGCAACGGTCTTCAGAAGCGGATTTGACGGCCCATCCCATTTGATGGCCGATGTGACGCGGTAGCCGCCGAGCTGACCGAGCCAGACCAACACACCACCTCCGGCAAAGAGCAGGCCAGCGGCAAACGCGGCCTTCGATCCGATCGCCTTCGCCCGCTCCGCAACCAAGCCCTCGGCCTTGAAAGCAAGCCACGCTGCCCCGTGCATGACGAGCATCGACAGGGAAACCAAGCCGCAATAGAGCGCGAGCGGATTGAGGAGGCCGAAAAGCGTCCCTTCGTAGATCGGGCGGAGATCAGAGGTGAAATGGAAGGGCACGCCCTGGAGCGCGTTGCCAACGGCAACGCCAAAGATCAGCGAGGGAACCGCGCCTCCCACGAAGAGCGCCCAGTCCCATCGGGCGCGCCAGGCTTTCTCCGGTCTCTTTGAGCGATATTTGAAGGCGACCGGGCGCAGGATGAGCGCGAGCAGCACGAGGAACATCGCAAGGTAAAAGCCGGAAAAGCTCAGCGCGTAGAGCGCGGGCCACGCCGCGAAAATGGCGCCGCCGCCGAGAATGAACCAAACCTGGTTACCCTCCCAGACAGGCCCGACGGTGTTGATGGCCACACGACGCTCGATATCCGTCTTGGCGACGAACGGCAGGAGCGTTCCCACGCCCATGTCGAAGCCGTCCATCACGGCAAATCCAATGAGCAGCACACCAAGCAGGATCCACCAGGTGACGCGCAGCGTTTCATAGCTGAGGAGAAATTCGATCATTGATTTGATCCTTTCGGGAAGGGGTTATTCGCCTGGCTGCATTGCCGGCTTCGCTTCTCTGAAGCCGGCCGAGGATTTGCCAGTGATCATGTCAGCGATTTCGGGGCCCTTGCGGATCGCGGCCAGCATTAGTCGCACTTCGATGACGGCAAGCACGCCGTAGACCAGGGTGAAGCCCGCAATACTGAGGATGAGATTGTAGACCCCAAGCTCCGACGTCGCGAGGAAGGTTGGGAGCACACCATCGATGATCCAGGGCTGTCGGCCGAACTCGGCGACGAACCATCCAAGCTCGATCGCGATCCACGGCAGCGGCATGGCAAGGACCGCCATGCTGAACAGCCAGCGTGGCGCGCCCTTTTCTCGCATCGTGTACCAGAGCGAGGTGCAGAAGAGGACGAGCAGGGCAAAACCGCACGCGACCATGATCCGGAACGACAGGAAGAGCCACGGAACCTGCGGCACCGAAGACCAAGCTGCGTCCTTGATCTGCCGTTCGCTGGCTGTGCGCGGATCCTCGACATATTGCTTCAGAAGCAGTGCATAGCCGAGATCCTGGGATTTTGCGTCGAACGTGGCGCGCGCAGCTGTGTCACCCAAATTCGCCTTGAGCTTTTCAAGCGCATCATATGCGCCCAAACCGTTGCGAATGCGATCTTCCGCCTTCGCCACCAACTGATCGATGCCTGGAATTTCCTTGTCTATCGACCGGGTGCCGATCAGGCCCATGACCCAGGGGATATGGACGGCATAGTGGGTCTTGCGATCTTCAAGGCTCGGGATCCCGAAAGCCGTAAAGGATGCGGGAGCAGGCTCGGTCTCCCACATGGCTTCGATGGCCGCAAGCTTCATCTTCTGGTTATCGGTCAATGCGTAACCGCTCTCGTCGCCCAGCACGATCACCGAGAGGGAGGACGCAACGCCAAATGCCGCGGCAACGACGAATGAACGTTTCGCAAGCGCGACATGGCGGTTGCGAAGCATGTACCATGCAGAAATGCCGAGAACGAAAACCGCGCCGCAGACATAGCCGGCCGACACGGTATGCACGAACTTTGCCTGCGCGACAGGATTGAACAAGACCGCCATGAAATCCGTGACTTCCATGCGCATCGTGTCGGGATTGAAGGCCGAACCCACGGGATTTTGCATCCATCCATTGGCAATCAGGATCCAGAGCGCGGAGAAATTCGTTCCCAGCGCCATCAACCACGTGACGATCATATGCGCGCGTGGCGAAAGGCGATCCCAGCCGAAGAAGAACAGACCAACGAAGGTTGCCTCCAGAAAGAAAGCCATCAAGCCTTCGATCGCAAGCGGAGCGCCAAAGACATCGCCGACATAGTGGGAGTAGTAGGCCCAGTTCATACCGAACTGGAACTCCATGGTTATGCCGGTCGCAACGCCGAGCGCGAAGTTGATGCCGAAGAGCACGCCCCAGAATTTGGTCATGTCGCGCCAGATGGTACGCCGCGTCATGACAAAGACTGTCTCCATCATCGCGATCATGATGGATAGGCCAAGTGTCAGGGGTACGAAGAGGAAATGGTAGAGTGCCGTCAGGGCGAACTGAAGCCGTGACAGGTCGACAAGGAGTGGGTCGAACATCGGAGGATCCTTTCTTGGTCGACATCTGTTAGCGCGACCGATCCTCTCGCGAGTTGATCTAGATCAACCTCACGCACGTCGATCGATGCCAAAACAGCAGCATGAACAAAGAAAAGCCACCAGAGACAGACCCGGAATGCCTCCGCCGCGACGCCGGCAAGATCGACATGTTCGCGCTTGCCCGCGATAGCGCAAGAATAAGCTTGCGGCGCGTGCTCACGATCCAGATCGCGCGCACCGCCTTGCGACTGGCCTTCTCGGCAACGGCCGCCATGGTCGCTGGTCGGCTTGTGATGGATCAATCGGTCGATCCGTGGCTGCCGGTGCTTGCGATCGGCCTGCTTGCCGGCTCCTCTATCCTCGGATTGCTGGGCGACAGGGTGCAGGCAACGGCCGAAACCACCGTCGCAACCGGCTTGCGCGATGTCGCAAGCGCAAGGTTGGGTGCCATGTCGCCGCGCCAATTGAATCAACTTCCTGTCGGAACTCTTGTGGTGGCTATGCAGCGTCATCCCGCGTCAGTGGCGTCGCTTGTGATAGGCCATCGCATCGCGTCGATGATGATGGCGACCGGCCCACTCTTGGCGGCCGCGATGCTCTTCCTCATCTCCTGGCAGGCGGCAGTTCTCGTCTTCTGCCTGACGCCTGTCATGATCGTGTTCTTCGCGTTGGTCGGCGATGCAATTCGACGTCGTGCGATAGCCCAGGAGAACGCATTCGGCCGCCTCGCCGGACAATTTGCAGATCGCATTCGCGCGCTGCCGACGATTCTTGCCAACCACGCCTTTGCGCGGGAGGAAAGCAAACTGGCCGACCGGCTGGAGATCTATGCACGCGAGACAATGGGGGTTCTCGGCATTGCATTCATAAACGCCGGAATCATCGATTTTTTCGCATCGTTGTCGATCGCCTTGCTCGCCGTCTTTCTCGGCCTCGGGCATCTCAAATTGATGATGATTCCGGGCTTTTCCGACCTCGCGCTCTGGCAGAGCCTTTTCATTCTGATGATCGCGCCGGACTATTTTGCGCCCTTCAGGCGCTTTTCGGAGCAATATCATGCCAAGGCCGAAGGGCTCGCCGCAGCGAAGGCGCTCGACGAACTTCTCAACGTCGATCTACCCGGAACTGTATCCGTTCCCGCTCTTGAGAGACCTCATGCGCCGCTTCCCGAAAAGGGCCTCGTGGCAATCGTTGGGCCGAGTGGATGCGGCAAGTCCACCCTGTTGCGTCGGATGGCTCGATTGGAACCGCAAACGAACGCTGTCCCGCGTCTTTCCGGGAGCGTCACATGGGTTTCGACCGAGAGCTTCGTGGGAGGCCGCAGCATCGGCGAGGCGATCTGTTGGAAGCTTCCGCCCGTTTCGGTCTCGCAATTGTTTGATGCGGCAAATGCGGTGGGCTTGCTGGACGACGCATTCCTGCCCGCCGGGCTGGACACGCCGATCAGCCGCGGCGGCGGCAATCTCTCGGGCGGCCAGAGGCTTCGCGTCTCGATCGCGCGCGCGCTGCTTTCCGGGCACACGGTCATTGCGGACGAGCCGACGGCCAAGCTCGACGCGACAACAGCCGCTCTCGTCCGGCAAGCACTTCTTCACATCGCGCACTCGCGGCTTGTGGTCGTGGCTACGCATGACAAGGACCTGGCAAATGCGGCTGGGCGTATGATCGATCTGACCATCAACGGCATTATCGAGGTGGCGGCATGACGAGCGATCCTCTCACCACCAGCCGGAAATACTGGCGCCGGGCCACTCTCCTCAGCTGTTGTGCTCTTTGTTGCGGCCTTCTGCTGGGCGCGGTATCGGCATGGTTCCTTGGCGCGGTGGCGGCAGCAGGCCTGACAACTGCGGCGGCCACCTTCAACTTCCATGTTCCGGCAGCCTTCATTCGCCTTTTCGCTATTGGACGCACGGCGGCACGTTATGGTGAACGTTTCGTCGGCCACAAGGCGGCAATCGGCGACCAGACCTTGCGGCGCATTGGGCTTTTTGCATCCATGGCGGAGGCACCTGCCGTCCGTAAGGCGGGCTGGCAGCTCGGCGACGAGGCACGGCTGACTGACTATCTCGATGATGTGGAAGACATTGACTACGCCCGTCTGCGCGCCCGTCTTCCGTCGCTGACGATGGCAATCGGCGCGGCTGCCCTTGTTGCAAGCTCTGCGATCGTTGCGCCGCTTTCCCTGCTGCCGATCTCTTGCTTGTTGCTGATCGGCGTCTTTGCCAGCCGCCGCCTTGCCATGAGCGGGGCTGTTACCTGGCAGCAGGTCAGACGGCAACGAAAGGACGGGGCAGATCGATTGGGCGCCACCCTGGCGTCTGCCGTTTCCCTCAAGGCGGAAAGACTGTGGGACGAAGAATGCCGCGCGGCGATGACCGCCCTTTCGCAAGCAGACGATCACACCCTGGCATTGCGCCGCCTTCAATCCGGGTTTGACCTGCTCGCCTCTCTCGCCGGCCCGATCGCTGGCATCAGTGTCGTTGCGGCCGCCTGGCTGTCGGGCTATCGCGGGGTCGCGATGCTCTTGCCGGTGGCGCTCGCATTCGCCTGGCTTGCGCTTGGCGAGGCAATGAACGGCGCATCTCGCATTCTGGTGGCGAAGCTGCGGCGGGACGCCGCCCAATTCGAGATCGGGCAGTGGATACGGGACCGGGAACCCGAAGCGGCAACCTCTGACCTGGTTGCGATGAGACCGCTTGAGCTTCGACATGCGGATCTTGGGCGGATCACCCCCGCCGGCATCCCGATCGGCAGAGCTCCCGTCTCCCTGTGTCTGCGAGCAGGATTTCCGACGATCCTTGTCGGTACCAGCGGCAGCGGCAAGACGAGCCTGCTGAAACAGATCGCAGGCTGGATCGGCGAAGATACATTCGATGGCCCTTACGGAAGCTTTTCATCCCAGGAACGGCGCGCTTTGACGACCCTCTGCCTCCACGATGCAACAGTTCTGAACGACACCGTCCGCGCCAATCTTTTCGATCCCGACAGTCCGGACGCGGCAATATGGCAGGCGCTCGAAGCCGTTGAGCTTGACGCGCGCATCCGCAGCGCAGGCGGACTTGATGCGTGGATTAGGCAGGACATGCTCTCCCTTGGCGAGGCGCAACGGCTCAATCTGGCGCGCGCCTTCCTGGCCCGCACTCCCGTTCTCCTGCTCGACGAGCCAACCGAGCATCTCGACACCGCGCAGGGCCAGAGGATCATCCTCCGCCTTACCGATCATCTGGCCGATCGTATCGTCGCAATCTCCACTCACCGCCTGCTGCCAATCCGCAACGGCGCAATCCTGGAACTACAAGCATGACAGCCGTCCCCAATCACCGCCTCATCGATGCGAAGGTTCCGCGCTACACCAGCTATCCGACCGCACCGCACTTCCACGACGGGATAACCTCGGACACCGTCAGAAGCTGGATAGAGGCAGTCCCGGCCGATGAACCGATTTCCCTATACCTGCACGTTCCCTTCTGCGATCGACTATGCTGGTTCTGCGCCTGCCATACGAAGCAGACGCTGCGATATGCTCCCGTCGCCGACTATCTCACAACGCTTCATCGGGAGATTGCCATGCTTGGCAGGCACCTCGCCGGGAAAGGCATCGTGCGCACAATCCATCTCGGCGGAGGGTCACCCACCATGATCCGACCCGTCGATCTGCGAACACTCTTCCGGCAATTGCATACCGGATTTACCATTGCGGCTGACGCAAGTGTCAGCATCGAAATCGATCCCAACGACATGGATGATGCGCGGCTCGATGCGCTGGCGGAAATTGGAACGACACGCGCCAGCCTCGGCATCCAGGATTTCGATCCTCGCATCCAGAAAGCCATCAACCGCGAGCAAAGCTTCGCTACGACCCAGCGGGTGACAGAGGGGTTGCGGACAAGAGGCATCGGGTCGATCAATGTGGACCTCCTTTACGGCTTGCCCCACCAGACGCTGACAACACTCGGCGAGACCATAGGTCTGTCCCTGTCATTGCGGCCCGATCGCATTGCGACCTTCGGCTATGCCCACGTCCCGTGGTTTAAAAAGCATCAGACCATGATCGACGAGACGGCGCTGCCCGGCCCTGACGAGCGGCTCGAACAGGCGAAGAGCGCCGCAGCGCTTGTCCAAAGCGCCGGATATCAGCCAATCGGCATCGACCATTTTGCCCTTCCCACGGATAGCCTTGCCATTGCGGCCCGTCACGGCCTTCTGGCAAGGAACTTTCAAGGCTACACTGACGACCGCTGCGAAACACTGATTGGCCTTGGCCCATCATCGATCAGCCGCTTTCGCCAGGGCTATGCGCAAAATTGCCCTTCGACCGCCACTTATGGTCGCCTGATCGAGGCGGACAGCCTTCCGATCGGTCGCGGAGTTTCGCTCTCAGAAGACGACGTGATGCGCGGCTGGGTGATCGAACACCTCATGTGCGACTTCCGCTTTTCCACCGATGCATTGCGAACCCGCTTTGGCGAGACGGCCGAGCCGCTCTTGCGCGAGGCCCGCCTGCTTGCACAAGCTTCACCACATTTTATCGCGCATGATGATGGGTTCTCCATCGCGGCGGGCAGTCACATGTTCGCACGATCGCTCGCGGCTCAGTTCGACAGTTACCTGAATTCGGGCAGGGCACGCCATTCCGCAGCGATATAGCGGTTGCGCTGCAACCGGTGAGCATATCGGGCACCGAATCGAGACAGCTGCCGGACGGATCATGGAAAGCAGACCGGTGAATAGGGCCAAAAAGCCAGAAAAATCTGGAGATTTCGCGGGATAGCCAGACCGCGATCTCCGCTCCTGTTTCCGACGAAAGGCGTCGAGACAGCCTCCCAAAACTGCTCTAGTCGAGAAGCTCGCGCAATCGTTGCGCCAGTTCGCGCGCCGTATAGGGTTTCTTCAGCCATGTGCCGGATTGAGCAAGCTCGCGGCCGGCGATCGTCGGCTCGGCATAGCCGGACGTAAACAGGATCTTGATCTCCGGATTCATCGCTCGCACGATATTGGCCAGTTCGTCACCGGCCATGCCGCCGGGCATGACGATATCGGTGAACAGCAATGCGACATCCGGATTTTCTTCCAACCGGTCGAGCGCCTCCTTCGCGCTGGCCGCCTCGACGACCTGGTAGCCGGTATCGACAAGCCGGGACACGGCGACGCGGCGCACACGCGGATCATCCTCAACCACGAGAATTTTTTCCGAGCCGCCTGGAATGGCCTGCTGAGGCTCCACTCCCTTTTTCCGTTCGTCGCCCTCTGCATTCTCCTTTTGCGCGGCTGGAAGAAAAACGCGCACGCTTGTTCCCTGCCCCATCTCGCTATAGAGCTGGACGTGCCCGCCGGATTGCCTTGCAAAACCATAAACCATGGAGAGGCCGAGCCCGGTACCTGCTCCAACACCCTTGGTCGTAAAGAACGGCTCGAAAGCGCGCTGTCTTGTGTCCGCCGACATGCCATCGCCGGTATCTGTCACTGAAATCAGGACGAATTCACCGGTGCGTACCTGGGGATACATCTGCGCATAGTCGACGTCGAGATGGACATGCGAGATTTCGATTGAAAGCCTTCCGCCACGGGCCATCGCATCGCGCGCGTTGAGAACGAGGTTCAGCAGTGCGTTTTGCAATTGCGACGCATCGACCAGTGCGTTGTTTGCCGATCCCGAGACGACGGTACGAAACTCGATTGCCTCGCCCAGCGTGCGACGCAAGAGATCGGAGAAACCCGAGACAAGCTGACCGACGTCGACGAGTTTTGGATTGAGTGGCTGTCGACGACCGAAGGCAAGCAGTTGTCCGGTCAATTTTGCGCCATCTTCGGCCGCTTCCTGCGCTTCCCGCAACAAAGGGCTGAGCTTTTCGTCGTGCAGTCTGTTCTCGATCATTTCGAGGTTGCCGCTGATGACTGTCAGCAGGTTGTTGAAGTCGTGCGCCAAGCCACCCGTCAGTTGCCCGATCGCCTCCATCTTCTGTGCCTGCCGCAGCTCCTCCTCGATCTTGTGACGGCTCGTCAAATCGCGGATGAAGCCCGTGAAAATGCGTCCGCCCTTGGTGACCGCCTCGCCGACGGAGAGTTCCATGGGAAACTGCGATCCATCCTTGCGTTGCCCTGTCACGACCCGCCCGTAGCCAATGATGCGGCGCTCGCCGGTCGTCAGATATCGCGAGATATAGCCGTCATGCGCATCGCGATCAGGTTGCGGCATCAGCATGCGCACATTTTTGCCGCACACCTCGGCCGAAGAATAACCGAACAGTTTTTCCGCCGCGGCGCTGAAGGAGGAGATCATTCCGGCAGCATCGATGACGACCATCGATTCCGGGACGGTGTCTAGAATGGATCGTAAATGCGCTTCACGTTCGGCAAGATCGTCCTGCGCAATTTTCATGTCACTCACATCATTGTTCGTCTGAATGATCAGCGCCTTGCTATCGGCATCAGGATTGACGAGCGCCCAACGCGTCGCAACGAAGAGTACACGTCCATCCTTCCTGCGATGGACGACTTCGCCCTCCCATGCACCGTCACGCCGGACGATGTCGCGGATTTCCTCGAGTGGCCGTGGGAAGCGGGTCGACAGCAGCTCATGAACAACGCGTCCGATGGCTTCTTCGCGTGACCAACCATAAACAGCTTGGCAGCCGCCGGTCCAATGGCTGATGATCCCGTCGAGGCCGTGGACGATCAAATTAACCCCGTCGAGCAAGCGGGCGATTTCGTCCATCTTGTTTCCGTTCAAAACATCACTGACGGTATTGCTGCTCATAGGATCTCTTCATCTGCGCTTAGTGGTGATTACCCGCAGCGTAGGAGATTTGGCGACAGCCGTCGCTAAAATATTCGCCGTCCCCGGAAAGCTGGACGAGCACGCCATGCTTCAGAAGCTGGACCGCATGGCGACCGACCGGACAGATGATACCCCGTTGCGTCAGCTTGGTTATCGTTCTGGAGACCGTCTCGATCGTCAGGCCAAGGTAGTCGGCAATATCAAGCCTTGTCATGGGCAGCGCGACAATGCCGGCGTTCGCGCGAGCACCGGGCGCGGCTTCCGCCTGTCTGAGCAGGAAACTGCAAAGCCGCTCTTCCGCGCTCTTGCGGGACAGCAATACCATCTGGTCCTGGGCATCAGCCATTTCGTCGCGAAGGAGCGAAAACACCTCCGACTGCAGCTCTGGAGACTTGGCAACCTCGGCATCGAATAGCTTGCGTGAGATACGGCGAATACGCGTATCTACCACAGCCTCAGCGCTGTAGAGATAGTTGCCTGTCATTGAAACACCCGCCATGTCGCCAGCGTGCAGGAAGCCGGTGATAACCCGGCGTCCGTCGGAAATGATCCTGAAGATGCGCAGGCTACCCTCGACCACCTCGAAGAGATGTCTTGCGGCATCGCCTTCAAGAAAGAGGGATTGGCCGGCACACAGGTGCTCGACGGGCTGCCTTCTGAAAAGCCCCTGCAGCGAGTCCGGCGCAACACCGAACAACACCGGATTCGTGACATCCTTGAGATGATGAACATTATTCGCCTGCAGCATGGCCGATCCTTTGAGCTGTGATTGGGAACAGATGACCTCTCACAGGTGACACCGGGATGCTGCGCGTGTTAAAGACGGTGCTGTTTGGTAACAGTCTGTAACAAGGGCGGTTTAATACATTGATTGGATCGACGATGGCGGCGCTCCACCATCAAGCGCATCTCCTCGTCGTGGACGACGATCCCCGCATCCGTCAAATGTTGACGCGCTACTTCGAGGATGAAGGCTATATTGTTTCGTCCGCGGCGGACGGAAATGAAATGCGCGTCCGAATGCGGGCGCAGAGCTTTGACGCCATTCTGCTCGATCTTGTCCTTCCTGGCGGCACCGACGGACTTGACCTTGCCCGCGAAATTAGAGCGCAGTCGGACGTGCCGATCATGATGCTGACGGGTCGTGATGATGTCGTCGACCGGATCGTCGGACTTGAAATCGGCGCAGACGACTATATCGCCAAGCCTTTCCACCTGCGTGAAGTCCACGCCCGCCTCAAATCGATATTGCGGCGACGTCAACCTCCCGTCCGCGTTTCGCAGCCGGGTGCAGAGGAAATCGTCAGCTTCGAGGGATGGAGGCTGAATGTCAGCCGACGCCAGGTTTTGGATCCGGAGGGGCGCGACGTCGAACTGACGACGGGCGAATACGAGATGCTGACGGCATTCGTGCGAAATGCGGGACGTGTCCTTACCCGCGAAGTACTCATGGACCTGACGAGAGGCCGCAATCTTGAAGCGTTTGATCGCACGATCGACGCACAGATCGTCCGGCTTCGCCGTAAGATCGAAACAGATCCCAAGAAACCGCAGTTCATCAAGGCGGTCCGCGGGGTCGGCTATGTGTTCACGGCGAAACTGGACTGAGTGGCGGCGGGGACCGCCCGGCATCGGCGCATGACACCTGTCACCTTGCGATCAAGCACCGGAAACACCGTTCCGGCAAGAATATTCCCAATCGCTTCCATCGTCTGATCGCATCGTTGAAACGCCGAGCGATCCGCTACCGGCGACACAGGATTCTTTGATCGTGATCAAAGTGGAATTTCAGAGTGGCCCTATTTTGACGTTAGTAGCCGGATTCCACCGGCATACGCCACCTCAAAGGAGTGCGCTCAACATGCTTGTCCATGCGATCATGACCTCCCCTGCAATCGTCGTTCACCCCGAAACTTCCATTGCGGAAGCGGCCAAGACGATGCTCGCCAATCATATCAGTGGTCTGCCCGTGGTCGATGCGTCGGCCAGACTGGTCGGGATCGTCAGCGAAGGTGACTTTATAAGACGCAGCGAATTGAACACCGAACGCAAACGTTCATGGCTGCTCGAGCTTCTCACCAGCCCCGGCGCGCTTGCTGCGGAATATGTGTCGACGCATGGCCGCAGTGTGGAAGATGTCATGACCTCCGATATCGTCACGGTAGCGCCCACGGCCCGTCTGCAGGAAGTCGTGGAGCTCATGGAAAAACATGATGTCAAACGCCTTCCCGTCGTCGCACAGGGCCGGCTCATCGGCATCGTCTCTCGATCCGACCTTCTAAAGGCTCTTGTTAAGACCCTTCCCGCACAGGTGACCGATAGTAAGGATCAGGAGATCGAGGCAGCGATCATCAACGAGCTGGCAGCGCAGGACTGGAGCCGCGGCGGTTCCATCCGCGTCAAGGTGGTCGACGGTGTGGCGGAGCTCACCGGCAGCATCATGGATGAAAGAGAGCGCCAGGCGGCAAAAGTCGCTGCAGAAAATGTTTCAGGCGTCCGGGCAGTCTTCGACAATCTCGTTTACATCGATCCCTATATTGGCGTTGGCATAGTCTGAGCAATCTCGCTCGGCAGCGACGGACGGCACCGAACTCTGCGGCGGCGCCCGTCGGCTCCGGTCCGATGAGGGCGCAAGCCCAGTCGCGATGTCATGGGCTCTCCTTGGCCTCGTGACTTCGCGTCGGGCAAGACAGGAATTTGCAGGAGATGGGCCGGCGATGCGGACAGCCCATCTCCGAGCGGACCGCAGCAACTAGCGTGCCGTCAGAATCGGCAAAGTGCTTTGCCGGAACATGCCTCGTGTGACCCCACCGAACACTCTCTCGCGCGCACGCGAGTGCCCATAACATCCCATAACGACAAGATCGGCGCTCAGGTCGCCGGCATGCTGAAGCAGCACATCGTTGATGCGGCGCGTGCCACTGGCAATCACGTCGATGGACACCTCTATTTGATGGCGAGCCAGGTAAGCGGCTATATCGGCACCGGGCTCCTCGCCTTGGCGTCCTGATAGGGCAACGGGATCGACCATGGTGACATGCACACGCTCCGCTGCTTTCAGAACATCGATCGCCTGATGAACCGCGCGACCGGCTTCGCGGCTTGAATCCCAGGCAATCAGCACCGTCTTAGGTGGCCAGGCGACAGAGCCTTGTCTCGGGACGATCAAGAGCGGCGTGGGAGAGTGAAACAACGCTCCGTCAATGGCAAACCCGTTGAGATGCGGGTCCGATGCCATCTCGCCCGCAATCAGCGTGATGTCGGAATATAGCGCGCGTTGCCCAAGCAGCTCCGGTGCCCAGGGAAAGTCACAGAAGAATTCCTGCGTCTCATAGGATATGCCGCTGGCTGCAAGTCTGGCTCTTGCGGCGCCAACCTTTTCGTCGAGTTGCGCCAGTTCGCGATCCCTCTCGTCGATCCAGATGCTGGCCGAGGCATCGCCATAGCCGCTATAGGGAGGCATGGCGCCGAACGCGAGGACGAGCAGCACGAGGTGTGCATTCGTCGCTTCGCAAAATGAAATTGCGGTTGCCAGATCTTCGTCGCCATGCCTTGAGGAGATGATGCTCAGAACAGTTTTGTAAGACATTGAGGGATCTCCTTGTCGCCGATGATGTCCGACCTGAAGACTACGCCGCTGCCTCACCGCAGCATTGATCAGCGTCAAGAACCTCGTCATGCAATCTACAATCTCATGTTGCCGAGCATGTCCAACCCTCGTCAGCGAATTTGACGCCGATCAATGTCGGCTTGATCAATCCAGGCGAAGCTCCGGACATTCTCGACACAGCCCCATCGTTCGGAGTGATTGCCATGCAGACAAAAGACATCATGACAAAGAAGATCATTTCGATCGATCGTGACGCCAATATTCGCCACGCTATCCAGCTCATGCTCGAAAATGGAATCAGCGGCCTTCCGGTGGTCGATCAGCTGCAAGGTGTCTGCGGTGTGGTGACGGAGGGCGACCTCCTGATGCGATGCGAAATCAGCTCACTCAGTCAGTCTTGCGCCGATGTCACAAGAGCCGATGGCGCTCTTCTGACCTATATCAAGAGCAAAGCATGGCGTGTCGGCGACGTCATGACGCCCAACATCATTGCAGTAACACCGGATACACCGATTTCAACGGTAGCAGAGCTGATGGCGACCCATCGCATCAAGCGCGTTCTCGTGCTTGATGAGGGCGCGCTTGTCGGCCTTGTCAGCCGCCGCGAGGTGCTGCGCGCCATTGCCTCCATACCGGCTGATAAAATAGCACCGGGCGACGAAGCGATCAGGCTTGCCGTCAGGACGCGGCTGAGAACCGAACTCGGGCTTGCTGGCGACCGGATCTGCGTTTCGGTACGCGACGCCCAGGTTCGATTGACCGGGAATGTTGTCTCCGATCTCCAGCGT
Source organism: Rhizobium sp. ASV8 (assembly GCF_016429255.1). Classification (GTDB taxonomy): domain Bacteria; phylum Pseudomonadota; class Alphaproteobacteria; order Rhizobiales; family Rhizobiaceae; genus Rhizobium. Next base: position 29,056 of record NZ_JAELUG010000028.1, on the reverse strand, counting down.
CACGCAATCAGAGTTCTCGTCGAACGCATCACAGGCACCCGTGGCTATGTCGACGAGCTGCAACTCGCGCCACAGATCGCTTGAGCGGTCACCAAAAAGGCCCCGCCGGATCCCCAGGCCATACCCGCAAACGACATTCTATACGAACAAAGGAGACTGCCGTGTCTGAACAAAAATGGAGTTTTGTCACAAGAGAGGGATTGCAGGTCTCCGTGCGAATAGCAGGTTCTGACGATGAGGCCCTCCTGGTGGAGCTCTTTGATCATGTTAGCCCGCAAGACCTCCGTTTTCGCTTCCTGTCGGCCATGAAACATGCCTCGCGCAAGCAGATTGCGGAGTTGATCGGCATCGATCATGGCACTATCAAGAGCTACATTGCGTTTGCCAGAGACGCCGCAACGCCGATCGCAACAGCCGTTCTTGCCTGCGACGCCGAAAAAAAGCGCGCCGAGACAGCGATTTCCGTTCGCAGCGATTTCAAGGGCCACGGGCTTGGCTGGGGTCTTCTGAAGCTTATGGTTCAGGAAGCCGAACGGCAGGGCATGGAGAAGATCGAATCCATCGAAGATCGAAGCAACTATGATGCGTTGGAGATCGAGCAGAAACTGGGCTTTGAAACCTACCCCTACCCTGATGACCAGCGGCTCTTGCTCTTGTCGAAGCCACTTGTGGCATAGAGCTGACGTACGGAATATCTCCGACCCCTAGGCACGAGAGGTCATCCAAACACCTGCCATCGTCACCGCCAGACCCAGGAACATCGGTGCCGTCAAAGGTTCGGAAAACAAAGCCCACGCCCAGAGCATCGTGACGGGAGGGCTGAGGTAGATCGCGGCACTGACCTTGGCGACCGGGTATAGCCGCAGGCAGGTATAGTAGACGGCATAGGCCGCAAACGTGGCGACGAGCACGAGCCAGACCATACCGATAGCGAACTCGCGGGTGAGCGGCGGCATGAGATTTCCCTGAAACCATGCGCAAATGAAGAAGAGGAAGGCCGCCGTCAGCGTGTGAATGCACAGGCTCTGATGCACCGGCATGCTCACTCGCCTGCGGCTGCGATAGACGACCGAAGCAAATGCAAAAGCCAGCATCGACCCAACGGTAGCCCCGTATGCCCATAGCGGAGCCGTCCCGAAGCTCAGGCTATCATAAGAGACGATGAGCACACCCGACACAGCAAGCGCCGTGCCGGTCCATTGCCGCGGGCCGATCCCAGGCGACAGCAAAGCCGAGCAGACGCTTTTCCGGACAATGTTGTGGGATTCCAAACTGTCGTGGCGTGCATCAGCGCGGCTAACAAGGCTGAGTTCCCCACTAGGGCTCTCCAACGATACCATGTCATCACGTCGTGAAAGGCGTCGCCGGCCGAGCGGAGAGCGCCTTTCCATCGGAGGAAAAAAGTTCCTATTGCGGCGTCAGGTCAAAGCCGAACCACTTTTCGGAAAGACGCTTGATCGTGCCATCGGCCTTTGCCGCCGTGATGGCATCGTCGAACATCGCCTTCAGTTTCGTATCGCCCTTGCGCAGGCCGACAGAGCTGCCGGCACCAAGAAATCCACCCTGGAAACGCGGGCCTACGATGATCATGTCTGAATTTGCGGGCTTTTCGACGGTGGTTTTCAGGTATCCCATCGATGCCATGACAAAATCGACACGACCGGCCAAGAGATCGAGATCATGCTGCTCGGTGGTCTTGTACTCGCGAACCTGGACGACACCCTTTAGATACTCATCGATGAAGCGGGCGGCAATCGATGCGGTTTGGACACCGATGACCTTGCCTTTGATGATCGGCTTTAGTTCTTCCACGGCCTTGCGCGCGCCCTGCTCGTTTGAAGCCAAAGAAAAGAGCTCTCCCTTCAGCGGAAGGCTTTCAAGCTCGTTGCCCTTGATCGTCGCGAAAGCCTGGCCTGTACTGCCATAGGAGATCGAGAAGTCGATCACCTCCTTGCGCTTTTCCGTCGCCGACATGCCAGCCATGATGGCATCGAACTTGCCGGCATTAAGCGCTGGGATCATGCCGTCGAAAGACTGCGAGATCACGGTGCATTCGACCTTCATGTGATCGCAAAGATATTTGCTAAGTTCGATTTCGTAGCCATCAAGGGTGCCGTCCGCCCTTGTCAGATTGTAGGGCGGGAAAGCGCCCTCCGTGGCAATGGTAATTTTCGTGACGTTGCTTTCTTCTGCTTTGGCGGCCGGCGCAAGAAGCCCCGTTGCGATTGCGATCGCCATGAGCACGGTCGTTTTCTTCATTGTGGTGTTCCCTTTTTTTGGTGTTTGCGTGACGGCTGCGGCAAATCGCGTCTCAGTTGCTGATGAATTGCCGGAAGCGTTCAGATCTGGAGTGTTTGAAGATTTCGTGCGGAGGTCCCTCTTCTTCGACTGCCCCCTTGTGCAGGAAGACGACGCGGTTGGAGACATCGCGAGCAAATCCCATCTCGTGCGTTACGACCAGCATCGTCCTGCCCTCCTCGGCAAGCGCGCGCATCACACGCAAGACTTCGCCGACGAGTTCCGGATCGAGGGCCGACGTCGGCTCGTCGAAGAGCATCGCCTTGGGTCGCATCGCAAGCGCGCGAGCGATTGCGGCACGCTGCTGCTGACCGCCTGAAAGATGGGACGGATAATGGTTGCGCTTGTCCGCGATGCCGACCTTGGCCAGGAGAACTTCTGCTTCGTCCATTGCCTCGCGACGCGATCGTTTCAACACGTGAACGGGTGCTTCAATGACATTCTCCAGTATGGTCTTGTGGGACCAGAGATTGAAACTCTGGAATACCATGCCGAGCTCGGAGCGAATTCGGTCAACCTGAGCCAAATCCGCCGGTCGGCTTTTGCCGCCGCGTGTCGCCTTGAGGCGGATCTCCTCGCCGGCGACGGCAATGGAGCCGGAATCGGGTATCTCGAGCATGTTGATGCATCGCAGCAGTGTGGACTTTCCCGATCCGGAAGAGCCGAGGATCGAAATCACCTCGCCCTCCCCCGCATTCAGGCAGACCCCCTTTAATACCTCGATGGCTCCGAAACTCTTGTGGAGATCACGGACACTGATAGCGTTGGACGAGGCAAGCGTAGCGGTCATGGTCAAGCTGTTTCTCCCTTGAGTTCGCTGTTGATCGGCAGGGGTTCGCGCTGATGTGAGCTCAACCGATACTCAACCACGGCAATAAGCCGAGTAAGCAGGATGTTGATGGCAAGATAGATTGCGCCAGCGACGACGAAGACCTCGGTCACACGGTAGCTCTCCGATATGATCTTTGCGGCAACGCCGGTGATCTCCATGAGGGTAATGATCGAGGCAAGTGAGGTCGCCTTGATCATCGAAATCATCTCATTGCCATATCCTGGCAGGGCCTGGCGGATCGCTAGCGGCATGACGATGCGACGCAAAATCATGATCCGCGGCATGCCGCAGGCGCGAGCGGCCTCGACCTGTCCATGCGGTACCGACAAGAGGCCGCCGCGAATGATCTCGCTCGCATAGGCTGCCGTATTCAGCATCAAGGCCAGGACGGCGCACCAGTAAGGGTCGCGCAGAAGCGGCCAGAGCACGCTATGGCGGACGGAAGAAAACTGGCTGAGGCCGTAGTAGATCAAAAAGATCTGGACGAGCAACGGCGTACCGCGAAACACAAAAACATAGAGGCGCGCGAACCAGTCAAGCGCGACAATGCCCGAGAGGCGCGCGGCGGCAAGTGCCAGAGCAAGCAAGGCACCGAGGGCGATCGCGGTGACCGCCAGTTCAAGTGTCAGGGGCAGGGCCGCGAGGAGGCTTATGAAGGTCTCGGTCGCAAAGGTGACGTCCATCAACCTCTCCTCACGCCGCGCGAGAGCCGGCGTTCCGAACGATTGAGAAAGCCCCCCGAGACGGTGGAGATGACAAGATAGATCATCGCCGCGATGAAGTAGAAATCAAAGGGCAAGCCTGTCGATCCGGCGCCGATCTGGGCTTGCCGCAGAAGTTCGGCGACGCCCGTGACCGAAACGAGTGCCGATTCCTTCAAGGCAACCTGCCATACATTGCCAAGACCGGGCAGCGCATAGCGCAGTGTCAACGGCGCGGTTATGCGGCGGAGCTTGAGAAAACGACCCATGCCGCAAGCCGTGGCTGCCTCCAGTTCCCCTGGGTGCACCGCACGGAAGGCTCCGCGAAGAACCTCGGTCTGTTGCGCGCCCGAGGTCACCCCAACAGCAAGCGCACCGGCGACGAAGCCTGGAAAGCTGACGAAGCCCTGGGCGCCGAAGGCATGCCCAACCGCGGTGACAACAGCGCTTCCCCCAAAGTAGAAAAGGTAGATCACCAATAGATCGGGAATGCCGCGCAACACTGTCGTATAGGTTTCGGCAAGCATCCTAACCAGCCAACCGCCGGAGATTTTTGCCCAGGCGGCGAGAGTGCCGATAAGGCTGCCGATCGCAAATCCGGCGAGCGCTATCAGGATTGTCATCCAGGCACCGGCTGCGAGCGCGTGCCCCCACCCATCGGAACCAAAGCTGATGATGTCGAGGAAACCGGGATAGCTCATCGATGGGACGATCCTTGGCTGAAAGCGCTAAAAGTAGGCTGAAGGCTCTCTAGGTGGCGACGGTCGAACAAGTTGGCCAGGCGACTTGGTTGCTCAGACATCGCGCTTCTCCGGTAGCGGCGGATCCACATCGTTCGGGATCGGATTGACGAAGGGTGTCGAGTCGAGTCTTTCCTTGAGCTCCTGCTTGGCTACAGCGACGAGATCGGGATCGCACAGGAGATCGACGGCAAGACTGGCCATGGCCTTGGCGGCGTGAGCCATACCCTTATGTGCGGCGGGAAGCTTGCCTTGCGCAACGAGCTGCCAGGAGTGTCCGGGCGTGCCGATCGCGTAAGTGGCACCGCGCATCTGCACCGTCGGCACGACCCAACTCACGGTTCCGACATCCGTCGAGCCGACAATGCTGCCATCGCCGGAATAAAGGGGATAGATGAGATCGCAGAGCGACCTGTCCTTGCGAGGTTTCAACCCGAAGCGAGCATAGGATGCGGAGATGTCGTCTTGAGAAAGGGTTGCCTGGAATTCTCTCGCGACCTCTTTGTCCTTGCCGTCGAAAAGGGTTGGCCCAAGGCGCTCCAAATGGGATTGCAATCGCTCCTCCAACGCAGCATTGCCGACCAGATTGGCATCACCGCTGACGACCTCGTGGCGCACAGTCGTCTCCGTCATGAGCGCCGCGCCATCAGCGATCTTTTTGACCCGTTCGACGAGATCGAGAAGCTCGGGCAAATTGCGGGCACGAATGAGATATCGAACAGTCGCCTTGGCCTGCACGACATTGGGAGCGCCACCACCCGCGTTGGTGATGGCGTAATGAACACGCGCGCTCGACGGCATATGCTCACGCATGTAGTTCACGCCAACATTCATCAGCTCGACAGCATCAAGCGCGCTTCGGCCGAGATGCGGGGTTGCAGAGGCATGCGATGCGCGGCCATTGAAGTGAAAGTTGATCTCGTTACAGGCGAGCGAGATCGGGTTGTTGACCCCTGTGAACGCGGCAGGATGCCAGGAGATGGCGATATCGACATCGTCAAAAGTCCCGGCTCTGACCATGAAACCCTTTGACGAACCGCCTTCCTCCGCGGGGCAGCCGTAGTAGCGCACCCGGCCCTTCAACCCGTTCTGCGCCAGAAAGTCCTTGACCGCCGCTGCGGCCAACATGGAGCCTGCGCCCAACAGGTTATGGCCGCAGCCATGTCCGTTGCCGCCGTCGACAAGCGCGCGTTGGCTGGCGATCCCTGCTTCCTGGCTCAATCCCGGTAGCGCATCGAATTCCCCTAGAATGGCGATCACGGGGCCTGCATCACCCGCCTCGCCCATGACGGCGGTTGGCAATCCCGCAACATGGCGCGTGACACGAAAGCCCTCGGCCTCAAGCAGACGAGCGTGTTCGGCGCAGGAAGTGAATTCTTCGTAGTTCGTTTCCGGAGCATCCCATACGCGATCGCTGAGCTCGATGAATGCTGGTGTTTTCGCATCTACGATCGACCAAACCGCGTCCGAATTTTTCACAACGTTCTCCTAACGATCCACATAGTATCCAAAATTGGCGCCAATTTATGTTACAAAAAAGAATTGCGCAACGACCAGCAGTGAATATTTTTGTCGCCATATCCTGCTTCGATGAGAATCGGCGTTGCAGGACATTGGTCGCCGATCAGATGGAACAGGAATATTCATGAGTGACATTCACAATGAAACAGTTGCGCCCGCCGTGGAGCGGGACGTAACGGATCTCGTTCTCCAGGACATCTTGACCGGTATGCTGCCTGCGGGCACGTGGCTGAAGCAGATCGATCTGGAGCGTCGGTACGACTGCACGAGACCGGAGGTGAGACGCGCACTCGACCGCCTGTCTCAAAAGCGCCTTGTCGAGCACGTGCCCAATCGTGGTTACCATGTCTATCAGCCCGATGGTCGGCGAGCTCAGGAGATCAGCGATATTCGCGTCATTCTGGAGACGGCCATCGCCGATCAGATGGTTGCGAACGCAAAGCCGGACAGCATCGAAACCTTGCGCGGGCTTGCCCGGCATTTTGACGACATGACGCAGAACGGAACTGTGCTGGAGCACTACGAGGCCAATCTCGCCTTCCACAAGGAGCTCTTGCTTTTAGCAGGCAACCAGGAACTGGTCGATCTTATCTCTGAAATTCGACAAAGAACGTCGTCAGCCCCTGTTTCCCAATGGCGAACGAGAGCAAGGGTCGAGCAGTCGGCGCGTGAACACCATCTGATGATTGATGCGTTGGAAGCCGGCGACACTGCCGAATTGAGGCGGCTGATTGAGGCGCATATACGCCAGACCGCCCGTCTCGGACAGCGATGAACGCGAAGTGACCAGCCTCACCGTGCCGCGAAACTCGACCGGATATGAGCCTTAGCCGCAGCGATTCGAGATATGCTGCATCGGAACTCGGCCCGCTCATCGCGGTTTCGAAATAGTCGAGATCGCCATTGATCATGCCCGAGTCTGCACGACATCCGTGTTGAGAAAATTGAGCACCAGGACCTGTTCCATGTCGACCTTGACCTTATGGACGCCGGGCGTTTTGAAGCCGCCATGGAAATCCTTTATTCGCTCAACTTTCATGTAGGCTTGGTTCCCCACCATAAGTTGACGGTGCTCGGGAAAGGGCCGGAGCCGTTGTCCCTGCCATTGTGAACGCTATCCGTTTGAACGTCCTTGGCAACGGACATCCGCTTTGTCTGCATGAATTGGCTGCTCTCGGTCCAAATTGCAAAACCTCGCTTTTGGTCCTTCGGGCGAAGCCGAAAACGACGCCATGCCGCTTTTCAAGCGGCGAGGATCGCGCTGACCATCCGGGCTGTGCGCGGTGCCAGCGTCAGCCCGATATGACCGTGCCCGAACGCGTAGACGATACTTTTCCCGGCTTTGGATGGACGTATCACGGGCACCGAATCCGGCATTGACGGACGCAATCCGAGCCAAGTGCGGCTTGGCGCACCCAGATCTGGGAAAATGCGGCGTGCATTGGCCAGAAGAACCTCCAGCCGGCGCGGATTGACGGGAGCGGTAAGGCCGCCGAGTTCAACGGTACCGGCAATGCGCAACCGCCCTTTCATCGGACAAAAATAGAAGCCGTGGTTCGTCGGACAGACCGGCCTTTCAATCGGCAGATCGCTCATGTCGAATTCGAGGTGATAGCCGCGTTCCGTATCAAGCCGAACGGGGTCGCCTATCTCGGCCGCGAATTTGCCGGAATGAGCGCCTGCCGCCACGACAGCCGTCTTTGCTGCGATAATATGGGGCGGGGCGGAGATGCGCACGCCGTCGCCTTCCCTAGCAACGCCCGTCGCCATCGCCTTTATAAATATGACGCCCGCCTTTTTCGCCGAAGCAGCCAATATCTGCATGACCTCACCCGGATCCGTGAAGTTGATGGCGTTCGGAAAAAAGAGGCCCCCTCCCTCGACGGGCGGCAACCGCGGCTCGAGGCTTGCGACCTCATCCGGCGACAACAGCTGCTGAGCGATCCCATAGTGCCGTCGAAGCTCGACATCGGCCGCCGCTGCCTTGAACGCCTTGGGTGTCTGGTAGAGATATAGGCATCCCTTGGCGCTCAGGAGGTCCGATGCACCGATTTCCGCGGCGAGATCAACCCATTCCGTTGCGGCGTCCGACAAGAGCGCGGCGATTTTACGGGCATTGTCGCGATAGCGATGTGGCATCGCCTCATAGGTAAATCGCATGAGCCACGGGAACATGGCAGGCATTGCAGCCTTGCGGATTGCCAGCGGGCTGTCGGCATTGAACAGCAGCGAGACAATATTCTTGAGGACTGCCGGCGTACCGACCGGGATGATCGCATAATCCGCAATCGTACCCGCATTCCCGTAGGAGGCGCCCGAACCCGGATCGTTGGGCTCGATCACGATAACCTCGCGACCTTCGGCCCGCAGTCTCAGAGCCGTCGTCAGCCCAATGACCCCGCCGCCTATGATCGCGATTTCTGTTTGCATTCTAGTCATCTGATCTGCGTGGACCTTTTGTCGAGGCGGCGACCATCAGGCAACGGCAACCCTTGGCAGGTCACCGCGTTTGGCTTTCGCCGCAATTCGGATTGGATATGCATTAGGCCGGAGACGCATATCGGCCGACATAGGCGGCTGTTCGAGCCTCTTTCGGCCGCTCAAGTACTTCGGCGGGTGACCCTTGCTCGATGATATGACCGCCATCAACGAAGATGACCCGGTCCGACACGTCCTTGGCGAATGGAAGTTCGTGTGTGACGATGATCATCGTCATTCCATCGGATGCGAGCTCCGACATGACGCGGAGAACCTCTCCGGTTGATTCCGGGTCCAGTGCAGAGGTGGGTTCGTCGAACAACAATACCGTCGGGCCCAGCGCGAGAGCACGAGCTATCGCAACACGTTGCTGCTCGCCGCCGGACATCTGTTCGGGGTAGGCCATGGCCCGTTTGGCAAGCCCGACCCGCGTCAACAGCCGAACGGCCCGCTCGACCGCTTCGCGCTCGCTGACCGCAGCTGCATGCATCTGCGCCAAAACCACATTCTCCACCGCGGTCAGATGCGGGAAGAGATTGAAGCGCTGGAACACCATGCCAACACGCTGACGCAGCTTTGCAAGTTCGCGGCAGACCAGCTTGCCGTCATCAAATATCGTTTCCTCACCGATGGAAATCGTGCCGAATTCGGGGCGCTCAAGAAGGTTGATGCAGCGCATGAGGGTGGTTTTGCCGCCGCCGCTCTGGCCGATGATGCTGACGATCTCTCCTCTTGAGACAGCAAGGTCAATTCCGTCGAGAACAAGCCGACCGTCAAACGATTTTCGAAGTCCGGCGATTTGAACGGCAGGCCGCGCGATAGACGACTTCGGAGCCTGCATCTCTAGTGACGCCATGAACTATGTCCTCCCCTGAGCCAGGAAGCTCTTTGCCATCCTCAGCCGCCGCCGTCTCGCGACGGTGAGCGGCACGCCCGCATGGATCTTGCGTTCCAAGACCAACAAACACTGGGATATCGGATAGCAAATCGCAAAATAGACTGCCGATATGACCAGATAGACCTCGAGCGAACGAAAGGTCTCTGAGGCTATCAACTGCGCCTGGGTCATGAGTTCCGCAGCGGAGATGGTGACCAGGAGAGACGTCGACTTGATCAGGTCCACGAACATCGTGTTCGTTCCAGGGAGCGCGAGACGTACTGCTTGCGGCAGGACGACATGGGTAAACGTCTTCGTCCGGCTAAGCCCCAGAGCCTCGGCGCCTTCCTGCTGACCGCGATGAACACCCGATATCGCGGCACGGAAGATCTCGGACAGATACGCCGCATAGAACAGGATCAGGCTAAGCACACCCGCCTCGAAAACCTCGAATCTCACCCCGACCGCCGGCAAGCCGAAATAGGTCAGAAAGATGATCGCCAACAGCGGCACATTCTTGAAAATCTCGGTGTAGAACGCTGCCAGTATGCGCAAGATCCGGAGCCGATTGAGCCGCATCAAGGCAATCGCAAGCCCGAGTATCGCGGCGCCGACGAAGCTGGCGATCGTATAGCCGAGGGTTCTGAACAAACCCTCACCTATGTTGCTGACATAATCGCTCCAGGGAACCTGAAACAGGCCGGTCAAGACTGAAAACGAGCTCATCTCCTTGCGCCCGTTCTTAGTTCTGGATCGACGGTGGCGCCCAATCCGCTGGGCGGTCGATACCACGACGCTGCGCCGCCATCTCCGGTGAAGGGACAAGGAACTGCTTCGGGTCACCGCCCCATTTGGTGATCAGGGATGCCAGAGAACCATCCTTGTACATTGCGTCGATCTGGTCGGAGATCGCCTTCTCCAGCTTTAGCGATTGTTTCGGCAGATAAAAGCCGGTCATGTAGGCTTGGAAGTATTTATAGTCGGGATGAGCGGCGACCTGCTCTGCCGTCGGCGGAGTCAGATATTCGATGCGAACCTTCATATCGGGTCGCTGCTGCTGCTGGTACGTGATCAGCAACGGATCAAGAAACCCGACATCCAGCCGTCCGGACGCAAGGTCAGAGAACACGCTGTCGGCCGCAGGGTAGGAATGCGGCTTGGCGTTCGGAACCTGGGCAATCGATTTTGCCCAGACATAGCCGGTAACGGTGCCGAGGTTCTTTCCTTCAAGACTTGCGACGTCAGGGAATTTGGCAGCCTCACCCACGGCCATGGCCGGCGGCGAATAGTATGGGGGATCCGTAAACAGCCCGACTTTTTGACGGGACTCGGACCAGGCGATCCCACCGATCGTGATATCCGCCCGCTGGGCCTGAACCGACCCGAGCATTCCGTTGAAATCAGTAACACTGAATTCGACCTTGAGGCCAAGCTTGTCGGCAATCGCTGCCAATATGTCGCTGTCGAGGCCGACAAGCTTGCCATCCTTGACCGCGGTATAGGGCATATACGGCTGGATCGTCACGGACAAAGTTCCGGATTTCAGGAGTTCGAGATCCTGTGCGCTGGCGGTCGCCGGCAGGATGGTTGCGGCAAAGCCGAAGCCGATGACGCCAATCCCCAAAAGCATCGATTTTCCCATTGACCAAGATTTCACCATTTTAAGCTCCTCCTCTTATATATTGGTGATATATCGGTAATATATTGACCATATATCCAGATGATGCGATGTCAAGAAGATTCATTTTTGCCGGTTTGCGAACGAGAGCGACTCGGCGCAAAAAGCACGTGAAACGAAGGAAGTTTTGAGAATGCTCGCAGCCGAAACGGACTATGTGGCACCTGAATCGACGCTTGCAGAACGCACTTATGTGCGCTTGCGGGAAGACATCATCACGACCGAACTGGCGCCGGGAACCTTGCTGAAAGAAACTGATCTCATGGATCGCCTGGGTGTGGGTCGCACTCCGGTCAGGGAGGCCTTGCTTCGCCTCCAGTGGGACGGCTTCGTCGTCGTCAGTACAAGGCGCGGAACATTTGTCAGCAAGGTGGATCTCAGCGATCTCTCCGCGGTCTACGAGGCGCGCGCACGAATAGAGTCCTGGGCAACCCGCTTGGCGACGGAACGTCTCCGTGAATTCGAGCGGGCAAAAGCGTTAGAGCTCATAAAAGAGCTCAAGGAAACGACGGGGCCAATGGAGCTCAATGAAATCCTGGCGCTGGACCGCCGTGTCCATCGCTTCATCTATCAGGTTGCCAAAAACCCCTATCTTCGCGACACTCTCGAGCACTATCACAATCTATCGCTGAGAATATTGTATGTGTCGATGAAGCAGTTTCCGGTACTCGTGCCACGTCTGGAAGATGTACTGCGGCAACAAATACTGATGCTGGAGGCCGTATGCAGCGGAGACGCCGCAACCGCTGAGCAGATCGCAATGGATCACGTCCTCACCTTCGAAACCGAGGTGCGCAAGATTATTTGATAATCCCCACCCATAGCGCTCTTGAACGGGTTCGAACGGGCGACGGGTCATATGGTCACGTAGCAGCGGATCAGTGCCTTCGCTTGGGATTGCGAGATATCTGCGGTAGCTGAAAGCGGGCCACGCCGGCGACCTATCACCTCCTCGATAATCCCCGATCGCTCCAAGTCAGCGAGCGCAGCATTGACGTTCGGCGCGGAAAGGGCATGTCACCTGAACGGTCTGGCTTGCCGCATGAAAGGGTTGGGCTGAAAGGGGTCGTGAATACCAAGGGCTGATCCGGCTCTGTCGAGCACCGTTCTCACAAGGGTCTCAACAACAGAGTGGAAAATGCTCATATGCCCCTGCTAAAAGAAGAACCTTCGACACAGGGTTTCCGAGCATCCGGCAGCTTGCAGCGGTTCATCCCGATCCTTGCTGCGGCTCGAAGTCTCTTAGTCACCCCAAGTCACACACGATCCGTGCCCCACATTCATTGCATTCGTGCAATGGCGCACCTGAACGCAGTCACCGGCGCAGCCTGTCGATAGCAGATTGCCTGCGCCAAAGACTACTCGTCGCTAGACAACGTGACAACTCCGTCGACCGTAACAGCTAAGTAGAACTGCGCGGCCAGGCTGGCGAGGCAGCAGGCCCGGGAATCTGATCCCGAGCCTTTTTGTTGAGATCTTATTCCGGTTCGAAGGATTCTGCGAAGAAACTGGCAATCTCGGAATAGACCTGCATGCGGTTGCTTTCCATCAGCGCCAGATGCGTCGCCTCTCCGATTTCAACCCATCGCCGGTAAGCGGCGCCGGTAAGCCGCCTGAAATAGGACTGAGCCAAATCGAGCGGAACATCAATGTCCCATTCCCCGTGCAGCAGCAACACCGGGGAGCGGATGCCGCCTGGCTGATAGTAGGGATTCTGGGCTCGCCAATAGGTGCGAATATCCTGAATAGGCCCGTTGGTGGCACGGAGCTTTCCTAGCTGCCGATCGACCTTAGATGTCTCTTCGGCAAGGGTGTATTGTGCCCAGAGATCGAACCAACCTTCAGGAACAAGACGTTCGCGGGCGTATTCAGGTGCAGTACCCAGCCAACGATTGAGAGCTGCGTGGACAGGAACCAGCCGATATGAATCCAAGGGGCCACCCTGGTCGATGGGAATGGGCACGTCGCTCAGCCATTGCGGCGCGAGAAGCGCGAGCTTTACGACCTTGTCACCATTCGATGCGGCATATGCCCCTGCGACCGTACCGCCCCACGACATCGCGAAAATGTTGACAGCCTTGAGGTCGCGAAAACGCAGAACGAAATCGACGGCGGTTGCAAAGTCCCTGACGCCGGTGTCGGTGGCAACATGGGGAGGATTAAGATCGGGCTCTACCAGCATTTCGGCCGGACGACTGGATCTTCCATAGCCACGAACGTCGACCGCAAAGACATCGAAACCTTGATAGGCGAGGAAATCGAGGAAGGACATCCCGTTGAAAGGCACGTCATAAAGACTTCCGGATGAGAAGGTTGCCCCATGCACCATCACGATCGTCTTTTCGGCAAGAAAGACCTTATGGCCTTTCCGCCTCTTGTTGCGGACATAGAGCTTGATGCCAGCAGTGTCGCTCTCGATGTAGTGCTCTTCGAACAGGATCTCGTTTGTGTCGAATTCTCGAGATGTGAGCTTGTTTCTAGGCATAGGTCCACCTGAATTTTTCGCCTTCACGGGTGACGTAACCCGCAGACGAGCCGGGGAAATGAGTGGAGAAGTACGTCGCGCGATTGTTGACCGCGAATTCAAGGACGCGGCGCCTGGACTGAACGGCTTGGTCCGGAAACTCGCAAAAGACGGTGTTGAGGTCGGGACGACCCACCTGGACTGGATGGTTCATGACATCCCCGCCGAATATCGCCGCTTCATTGTCCAATTCCAGTAAAACGGACATGTGACCGACGCTGTGCCCGGGGGTTGGCAGGAAGGTAAATCGATCCAGAAAAGGACCGCCCGTGCAGTCGATGAAATCGGCAAGCCCAGCCTCGATCACCGGCCGCACACTGTCCTCGTAGACGCCGAGGCTGTGCATATTGGCGTCGTTGTGGCTGGCCACCGACGAGTAGTATTTCTGCTCGGCGCGCGGAAAGATGTAACGAGCATTCTGGAATGTGGGGAGCCATTTTCCATCTCGCAGCACAGTATTCCAGCCGGAGTGATCGACGTGCAGATGCGTGTTGACAACGAAGTCGACCTCCTCCGGCTCAATGCCCGCATCACGCAGCCTGTCCAGAAATGGAATGGCCTGATGGTGGAATATCGGATTGCTGGGCCGTTCCTTATCGTTACCGGAGCCCGTGTCGATGAGGATGACATGGTCCGGCGTCCTGACGAGCCAGGTATGGATGCTCACGACGAGGGTATCTCGGTCCTCGTCCATATCGACCAATGCCAGAGCTGGCTCCAGCGCCTTGATCTCTTCGGATTTGGCAGTTGGATACAGGAAGGAAGGTGGAACATGATGCAGGTATTGCTCCTGCACCTTCCTCACCGTCGCGCCGGCAATATGATACTCTTTCCCAAGATCGCTCATGGAACGTCCCCTATTGAATTGAACTGAAGCCGCGGGCAGCGCTGTCCGACGGCTATGGACAATAGGCGTGCTTCATGTAACGATCAAATCGATGAATGAAATTGCCTCCATCGATCATTTCAATTTATGGTCTTTCGACCTAAACCTGCTTGTCGCCTTCGATGCGCTCATGAAGGAGCGGAGCGTGACAAAGGCTGCCGTTCGGCTGAAGATCCAGCAGCCTGCCATGAGCCACAATCTCGCGACTTTGCGGACGTTGCTCCAGGATGAGCTATTCGTTCGCGTCGGTCAGGTCATGCAACCGACCCATCGGGCGCTCAATTTTGCCGATGCCGTAGAGCAAATACTTAGCCGCACGCAGCAGGCAATCGTAACTCCCACGACCTTTGAACCCGATCGAGCAGAGCAAATCTTCCGCATCGGCTTTTCCAGTGAGCTGGAAGTGCTGCTCGTGCCACGTCTTGCCGCCATGTTAAACGAGACGGCCCCCGGTATCAGGGTGCTTGCCCGCTCAGCCGATCCGCAGCTGGTTCACAAGCTTCTCGACGATAACGTCATTGATCTTGGCGTCGGCTGCTACGACGACGGCAACAACAGGCATCGACGGAGCGTTTTATTTGAGCAGTCACTGATGTGTTGCTACAACCCGAACCTTCTTCACCTTCCCAGGAAATTGGATCGCGACACCTATATTGGGTTGAAGCACGCGCTGGTTTCGCAAAAGGATGCCATCGAAGGCTGCATTGACGATGCACTGAAGCGCATAAATGTCCGGCTCGATGTATCTGTGGCCGCGCCGGAGTTTTTGACTGTGCTGACCGCTGTCCTGGAGGCACCTTTAATCGCGACCCTGCCGACGAGGATCATCAAGCGATACGCAGGCCTGTTTGGCCTCGCAACGGCAGATGCTCCTCTGGATTTAACGGTGAGCCCAATATCAATGGTTTGGTCCGTCGCGCGCGATAATGATCCTGCCAATCGATGGATGCGATCTGAGGTGACACGGTTGGTTTCTGCCTACAGCTGATCTTGTCTCATTGCCTCCCTACCCGCAAGCATCAGGCAGGAGGCAATGTTTCAAGGCAGCTGCCGTCAAGGTTTGCAGCAACGGCCTCAAGGAACGTGTTGCCCAGAGCGTTGGGGCCGGGCACGGATCAGCGGGCACAACACAATCTTCGTCGACGATCGCGATCCCTTGGCTTATGGTTTCCAGATAAAATAGAAGAGCTTGGCCGGGCGAGGCGTTTTATGAAATCCGTCAAAGATGAAACTAGACATAGTCCCCTGAAAGTCGGGTTCGTCCTTGCGCGATCATTTACTCTTTCTGCCTTCGCGCTGTTCGTCGATACGCTGAGATTGGCAAGCGACGAGGCCGACAAATCCGGCCGGATTCTGGCCGACTGGCAGGTATTGGGCAGCACCCGGCATCTCATTACCTCGAGCTGCGGTGTGCAGGTCGCGCCGACTTCGGATTTTATCGACCCGCACGAATTCCATTACATCGTCGTCGTTGGCGGGCTCCTGAACTCCGATGTCACCATCGACGACCAAACTTCGGACTATCTGAAGAAAGCCGCAGCGCAAAAGGTGCCGCTGATCGGGCTCTGTACCGGCACATTTATTCTGGCCCGATTGGGGCTTATGAAATCGCATCAAACCTGCGTCAGCTGGCTGCACTATCAGGCATATCGGGAGCAGTTCCCAGGCCATCCGGTTCGCTCGGACCGCCTGTTCAACCTTGATCGGAACCGCGGCTCCTGCGCCGGCGGTAGCACAGCGGCTGACATGGCTGCTTTTCTGGTCCGGCGACACATCAGCAGGGACGCGGAGCGGAACGCTTTGGAGGTGCTGCAGATCGAGCGGGCACGATCCGGACTGGACATACAGCCACGCAAGCCGCTTGACATCCAATGCCAGGATCCGCGCCTCAAGGCCGTGTTGATAACGATGGAAAGGCATACCGAAGATGTGGTGCCGACGGAAAACCTTGCCGCATCCGTCGGGTTGTCGCGGCGACAGCTCGAACGGTTGTTCATGGAGGAAATGAAAACGTCTCCCGGAATTGTCTACAAACGCATTCGCATGGAACGCGCCCGGCAGATGGTCCTGCAAACGAAGGCGCCTCTCATCGAAATCGCATTGGAGGTGGGCTTTGACAGCGCTTCCCATTTTGCGCGACTGTTCCGCCGGCTTTACGGTCAGTCGCCGACTGAGTTGCGTCGCGCGCATGCCTAGGGCACTCGCCGGAAACCCGTCTCGCTAAACAGTCGAAATTATGGCGATTCGATCTTTGGCGGCCTTGAAGGTATAGGCGCCGTCGGCTCGACATTTCAAACAGCCCATAGGCCCGCTATCGCTTTGAGAATGACACGTTTTAGAGTGGCCTGTGAAACTCGTCTTTCGTCGTTTTAGATCGAAGCCGAGTCTGCCACCCTCATGGTTGTTTGACGTCCTCAAATCGAATGCCGAAGCGGGCGAGATATTTCGTCAAACGATCCGCGTCATTGCTGCTTTTCTTTTCCTGGCGTGAAATCGCAAACAAGGCTCTGCCCGCAGAGCTGGCCGTCGCATGCTCGCGGCAGGTGCGAAGCACTGTCGCAAGCTGCACCGCATCGAAACGATCGAGGCGGGCGGCCGCTTCTGCACCCAACAGGTCTTCAATAATCGTACCGGTTCCATCATCATCGGTCGCGCGGCGCCAAAAGGCGTTCAAGCGCAGGACTTCATCATCAACGACCTCTGTCGTGATGCGTCCGTGGGGCGCGAGTGTCGCCATGCGTGTCACTGAGGCGGACAGATCCCGAAAATTAGCGCTCCAGACAGCCTGTGGACCGGTGGCAAACGTCAGGTAGCGTTCACGAGCTTCCTTGTTGAAGGTTATGTTTTCACCTTCCCTCTCCAGATAGCGCCTGAGTTCGAAATCGAGATTGGGCTCTATGTCCTCCCTGCGCTCTCGAAGAGCCGGTAGCCGGAACGTCCAGAGATTGAGCCGGGCATAGAGATCCTCGCGGAACCGTCCCTTGCGAACATCCTCGCCGAGATCTCGGTTTGTTCCGGCGAGCAATTGAAAGTCTGCGGACGCTTCGCGGTCGGCCCCTACTGGCAAAAATCTCTTCTCCTCGATTGCACGAAGGCACATGGCCTGCTCATCGAGGCCGAGCTCGCCAATCTCATCAAGGAACAACACACCCTTGTCGGCAGACTTGAGTAGGCCAGCTCGCTCGCCGGCAGCGCCGGTGAAGGCGCCCTTCACATGGCCGAACAGCGCGGACATCGCTTGGTCGCCACGTAATGTTGCGCAATTGACCTCGACGAAAGGCCCACTGATTTTCCGCTGATTTTTCTTCAATTCGTATATTCGCCGGGCAAGCTGTGACTTGCCGGCGCCAGTTGGACCGGTCAGGAGGACGGGTGCAGCGGACCGGATCACCACCCTCTCGATCTCGCCAATCATCTTGTTGAACGCGAAATTGCGGGTCGATATGCCTGATTTAAGGAAGGAAGCCGCGTCTTCGCGCTCGGAAGCGAAGCGCTTGGCAATCTCATCGTATCGAGAAAGATCCAGGTCGATAATCCGGTACGTGCCGACAAAATCCTGCTCAACCTCTCGATCGCGCGGCGGTGACAGCTGCAACAGGCGGCCAGGGATAATGCGGGCCTCGGTCAGCAGGAACCAGCAGATCTGCGCCACATGGGTACCGGTCGTTATGTTGACGAGATAGTCTTCCGTGTCCGGGTCAAAGCTATAGCTGCGCGCAAAGTCTCTGAGATTTGTGTAGACCTCTGAAAAATCCCAGGGATCGCGGAAGTTAATGATATTGCTGCGCACCTCCGTCGCCGGAGACACTGTTCCTATGTCACTCGTGATCCGATGGCTGAGGGACTGCGCGTGATCGTCGTGGATCAACTCCAGCCGATCGACAAAGAGGCTCGGTTGTTGGCAAAGCGCGACGGTGGGACGCCAACGACTCCAGCGATTGTCCCATTTCCCCGCATCGAGGGTTGTTCCCAATATGCTGATGGCAACCCGTCGCTTCATGACCTATCCAATTTTATAAAGTCCTATATGAAATAATAATAATCTCCAGAGGCTAAATTTTGCAACCACAGACCTCAATGCATTCAACTGAAATATTTTCGCAATTAAAACAGATGGATAAGAGATTTATTCGCTTACCTCACGCTCGCTCGATCAAACTGGCACGCCACTTGAAATGTATCAGGCACGAACCGGCAGAGAGCAACTATCGCGGTCCCTGCAAGTTTGTCGCCCAAGCGGTGTGAAAGGAAGCAACTCAACAGAAGGACTGCAGACGCAGGAAAGACAATGACAACGGTAATGAGCGGACAGGATTTGATCGATGCCGGCATGAGCCAGGGAAAATGGTTTCGGCCAGCCCTTGACGCTGCCAATGAGATACTGGGCAAGGGCGGTTCGATGACGGATGCGCTGGAGGCGGCAAAGACCTTCCAGCCTGGGCCGACACTCGCCCTCAGGGCCGACAACGATATTGAGATCTATTCGAACATCCGCGCCGAAAACACCTTTGAGCAGGACAACATCGAAAAGGTCAACGCGACGATGCGAGCTTTGGTGCGCACCCCGGTTGTCCGTTCCGCGGCCATCATGCCGGACGCTTGCCCTGCTGGTCCGATCGGCACAATCCCCGTCGGCGGTGTGGTCGCCTCCGAAGCGATTCATCCCGGCATGCATTCGGCCGATATCTGCTGCTCGATGGCGATCTCGATTTTTCCGGGCGTCGATCCGAGAACGCTGCTGGACGCAGTGCATGCCGTGACGCATTTCGGTCCGGGCGGCCGCCCGCGCGGCGGACAGTTCAAGCCGTCCGAAGCGACACTATCGGCTTTTGAACAGAACCCCTATCTGCGCGACGGAGCGTTGAGTGCTAGCATCGAACACTTCGCGACCCAGGGCGACGGAAATCATTTCGCCTATGTCGGAACGATGAAGTCGACCGGCGAAACGGCGCTTGTCACGCATCATGGATCACGAGCTCCGGGTGCGAGGCTCTACGACAAGGGCATGAAGGTCGCCAATCGGTTCCGCGAGCAGATCTCGCCGGAGACCCATCGCGAGAATGCCTGGATTCCGGCTGATACCGAGGAGGGCGACCTCTATTGGTCGGCGCTGCAGACGATCCGTCAGTGGACGAAGGAAAACCACTATGTCCTTCACGACATGGCGGCGGAAAAGCTTTCGGCCAAGGTCTCCGATCGCTTCTGGAACGAACATAACTTCGTTTTCCGGAAGTCGGACGGGCTGTTCTATCATGGAAAGGGCGCGACCCCTGCGTTCGACAACTGGGCACACGACGCGACTGGTCTCACCATCATTCCGCTCAACATGGCGGAACCGGTGCTGATCGTTCGCGGAACGAACGCCGCTCACGGGCTTGGTTTCTCGCCACATGGCGCCGGCCGCAACATATCGCGTAGTGCGCATATGCGGCAGTTGTCGGCGGAATATGGGGCAGATTCGCGTGGGCTCAGCCCGAACAACATCGCAGCAATTCTGGAGGAGGAGACAAGCAGTCTCGATGTTCGCTTCTTCTCCGGCTTCGCCGATGTGTCGGAGCTACCGAGTGCCTACAAGAGCGCCGCCAACGTGCGCGCGCAGATCGAACATTACGGCCTTGCCGAAGTGGTCGATGAGGTGATCCCCTACGGAAGCATCATGGCGGGCGACTGGCAGAAGAATGCGCCTTGGCGCAAAAAACGTCGGTAAACCCGAGGGAAGGTAAGCGAATCTCTTGCCTTCTCTCGAGCCCATCATACCTGCGGCCACCGCGACACGGCGTGTTTGTCTTCAACTGCGTTCGCTGTCTCCGTCACTTTAAAATATCCCATAATGTGTGAACGCGTGCGGGGGCCGGTCCACTCCCGCACGCAATTCAACGGCATTTGCCACGATGGTCTTCTGAGTTTCGCGAGCCGACACAACGACCCCGAATGGTTATTGGGCTTCAGGCCGGTAGGTCGCGTTCCCCAAAGAACTCGGCGAACGCCAAATTCGATTCAACTTGGCGAGCTTGACATGGCCCAGACAACGCCGCGGTCAGTCTTTCCGCAAGGCCAATTAGCGCATATCCAAAAAAGCAACCGCGTCTCAGTCCCATCTTTATTCTCCATACGTTCCGGACGCCATGCAGCTTGAAAGATTATCTCAATCAGCACCGCAGTGCCCACCGAGAGCACATCCTTAATTTGTCAGGGGGGATTGACCGTTTTGAGCGGATAGCCAATTCCAACGAGAGACCGCTCTGCGCCAAACGCGGACATGTCTCAACATGTTCGTGAAAACCTACTCCCAACCCATCGCGGACGTGGCACCGCTTAGCTAACTGACGACAAACAGACTCTCGAGATGAGGACAATCACGATGGCCGAATTGCTGGACGACGGACCTTTCTTTCATGGCACAATCGCGGATTTGCGTGTGGGTGACTTCCTGACCGCAGGATACCGGTCGAACTATCGTCCCGAAGTGGTGATGAACCACATCTACTTCACCAGCATTGCGGACGGTGCCGGGCTTGCCGCTGAAATCGCAGCTGAACTCACCGAAGGTGACGCAGTCCCCCGTGTTTACCTCGTAGAGCCGACCGGGGCATTCGAAAACGACCCGAACGTGACCGACAAGAAATTTCCCGGCAACCCCACCCGGTCGTATCGCAGCAGCGCACCGCTCAAGATTATCGGCGAAATCACGCATTGGACCAGATTGACACCTGAAGCGCTGCAGATGTGGAGAGAGCGACTGACCACACTGCGCTCAGAAGAACGAGGCGAAATCATCAACTAATGCGAGGCGACACGCATCCTTTGCTCATCACACGATCAAATCACCAAGAGGAGACGGTCTCCCTTCCGCCTCGATCAGACCTCTCCAGATGAGTTATGGAACGCCCGCGTTGGGAGACAGGCGGTGATCGCGGGCTTTCATTGATACACTTGATGATCGGCTCGCATGCGCTCATCGATCCCGAGCCCGATGAGCTCGCAGCGCTTCTGGCGCAGCCTTTCGACCTGATCGTGCGGCCACATGTCTCCACGCCGCCGCGAAAACGGGTGGGTTAAAATACTGCAGCTATTCTCATGCGCTCTGACATTAAGCGTTGCCGAAAACCACCGCTCCTCCAGTCATTCCGGCCCCCGCGGCCACGAGCAGCAGGCGCTCGCCTGGCATGAAGGGCCTCTCCAAATTGGCAAGCGAGAGAGACAGGGGAATCGTCGCCGCCGAGGAATTCCCGAACTCTTCGATTGTTCGAACCGCAATTGCAGGAGGCAGTCCAAGCAGATCACACACCGCATCGACGATCCGCATATTCGCCTGATGCGGGACGAAGCGGTGAACGTCAGAGATTGCAAGTCCGGCGCACTGAATAGCCTTGTTCGCAGCCTGCGTCATCATGCGTACGGCCTCGGTGAACACCGTCTTGCCGTCTCGCATTGTCATCTGCAGTTCACGCGTATCCATATTGGGATGAAACGGATGCGCGCTACCGCCCGCTGGAATTGAAATCTGATCGTAGAATTTTCCGTTGGAAACCAACTCAGCACCCAAGATCCCATCCTGCGGCTTGAGAGAAGGCACAAGCAAGACAGCGCCGGCGGCGTCGGAAAAGACCACTGAACTGGCTCGTTCCTCAATATTTATACGCCGGCTTAGGATGTTGGCTGCAACGACGAGCACAGGCTTGCCGTGTGTTCTGACGAAACCGTCGGCAAGCACGAGCGCGTAGACAAAGCCGGAGCAAGCGCCTGCCAGGTCGATCGCTCCTGACGCCGGCAGGCCGAGTTTCAGGGCCAATAACGGGGCGGAAGGCGGCAGCAGATGATCGGGAGTCGAGGTCGCAAGGAGCGTCAACCCGACGCTGCGACGATCCACGCCGGCGTTGTCGAGCGCCATCGCTCCTGCTTTCGAGGCAAGGTCGGTTAACGTTTGATCCTGCGCCGCCCAACGTCGCGCTCGGATCCCTGTCCTTTTTTCGATCCAACCGGGTTCGAGACCAAGGCGCCCTTCGATTTCAGCATTATCGACACGGTGTTCGGGCACATAGTGGCCAAAGCCCGCCATCCGGCTGGAGACCGTCATCGCCAAGTCCTCCCGATGACGTCCGCCGCCTCATCGATCGCCTCATAAGCCCCATCGAGATCACCCGCGGTTACACAATAAGGCGGCATCAGATAAATGACATTTCCGAGCGGCCGGATAAGGACGCCTCGTTCGCGAAAGAACGCCCTCAACAGCGGCCCGACCTCGGAGAGATAGCCCGTCGTCGTGACAGCAAGATCGAGTGCGGTGATCGTGCCCTGTTGCCTGACATCGACAAAGCGAGAATCGTCTCGGAATTTAGCCAACCTGTCGCTCTGCATTCCGGCGAGCCCATGGATCCGCTCGTCCATCGGCTCCGCACCCCAGGCGGCGAGATTGGCCAGCCCTGCGGCGCAAGCGATGGGATTGGCGGTATAGGAACTGGAATGGTAAAACATCCGGCTGCGATCCTGCGAGAGATGCGCCTCGAATATCTCGGGCTTGCACAGGGTGGCGGCTAGCGGCAATGCCCCCCCGGTGATCCCTTTGGACGTGCAAAGGATGTCTGGCGTCAGCTTGGCTTGTTCGCATGCAAAAAGCGTCCCGGTTCGACCCCAGCCCGTCATCACCTCATCGGCAATTAGCAGAGTTCCATGCCGCTCGGTTATTCGCCGGAATTCCTGCAGCAGCCGCGGCGCATACATCTTCATGCCGCCGGCGCCCAGAACGAGTGGCTCGATCAGAAGGGCGGCAACATTGTCGTCGCGGCAGAAATGCTCAAGCACATCGATTGTCTCCTGCTCTCGTCCGGGGCCGGGAAACGGGATCGTATCGACATCAAAGAGCAGCGGCGCGTAGGCCGTATTAAAGACGCCGCGCGCACCGGCCGACATGGTGCCTATCGTATCACCATGATAGCCGCCTTCCATGACCACGATCCGCGACCGCTCCGAGCCGCGATTATGGAAGAAGCCCAGCGCCATCTTCAGGCCGACCTCCACCGCGGTAGATCCGCTGTCGGAATAGAACACATGCGTCAGTCCGGGCGGAGCCAGCCGGATCAGGCCTTTCGCCAATTCCTCTGCCGGCTCGTGCGTGTACTCGGCAAAAATGACCTGGTCGAACCGGTCAAGCGCTCCCCGGATCGCCTCCGAAATGAGCGGATGGCGATGCTGATGGGTAATCACCCACCAGGAAGATATCGCGTCGAGAATGGAACGACCGTCCTCATCGATCAGATACGCTCCATCCGTCTGGACGATTTTCTTGAAAAGCGGCTCGATCTGATGCTGGGTAAAAGGATGCCAGACGGGTGATGTTGTCGCTGGAGACATCATATCAGAATGGCCTTCCGAAACATTGCGATGTCGAAACGGTCGGCGAATGCCCGGCGAAGAGCATCAGGGGTCAGCGGGTCCAGATAAGGCAGGCAGCCGAGGTCTGCGACATCGCCCATTTCCCCAATGATCTGCCGGGTGTCGGGACGGTCCTCGCCGATGTAGACGACGCCAAAAACCGGAACCTGCCGCCGCCGCATCGCCTCTAACGACAGCAGCGTGTGATTGATAGTCCCGAGCTCGGTCCTTGCGCATAGGATGACAGGTTGGCGCCAACGCGCAAACACGTCAGCGAAAGTCGTCCGGTTGTTCAACGGCACGAGCAATCCGCCGGCACCCTCGACTACAACCGGCTCGTCTGTATGTGGAAGCACTAGTGCCTCGGGATCTATCGCAACTCCGTCCAATTGGGCCGCAAGGTGGGGCGAAACGGGGGTTTGCAGTCGCCATGCCTCTGCTAAGATCCGGTGCGTTGGGATTCTCCCAAGGCGAGTTACGACTTCGGAATCCGTCTCCTCTTCCAATCCTGATTGGATGGGCTTCCAATAACAGGCACGGAGAGCATCGGTGAGGGCGGCCGCAAACACAGTCTTGCCGATCCCGGTGTCCGTACCCGTGATAACGAGGCACCTGCTCATACACCTTCCTCCTCAATAACTTCGGCGAGCCGGTCGATCATCCGTTCGATCGTTGGCGCGTCGACATTCAACGTGACGGTGATGCGCAGCCGCGAAGTCCCTATGGCAACCGTGGGGGGCCGGATGGCTCTTATATCGTATCCGGCAAATTGCATTCGCTCGGCGATAAGCGCGGCCCGCTCACTGCTGCCTACAATAACCGGCAGAATCTGCGTGCCACTGCCGGATCTGCCGAAGCGCTCGGCAAACCTCCTGTTGGCAAAGGAGACGAGCTCGAGGAGCTTGGCGCGTCGCTCCGGCTCCTCTGACAGAATGGCCAATGCTTGGCGAACACTGGCAGCCTGCAATGGCGATGGCGCCGTGGAATAGATGAAGGGGCGAGCACGATTAACGAGATAATCGCAAATCATGCGACTTGCGCCGACAAGCGCACCGGCCGCGCCGAGGGCTTTGCCACAGGTGTGCAGAACGACCACGTTGTCGCGGCCCTCAAGCTCGGCGGCATATCCAATTCCGTCAGGGCCGTGAACGCCAGTTGCGTGGGCCTCATCGATGTAGAGGAATCCGTCGTTTCTGTCGGCGATCTCCATCAAGTCGGATAGCGAACCGCGGTCGCCGTCCATCGAGTACAGGCTTTCGACGACAATCCAGGGAGCGCCGTTCCCCCCAGCACGGCGCCAGTCACGGATTGCGCTGTCGATCGCATGCACATCGTTGTGCGGCACCGAAACCACCTGGGCCCGACCAGCTTTCATTCCCTCAAGCGCGCTCGCATGCACGAGTGCGTCATGTATGACGAGGTCTCCCCGCTGCGGCAGTGTCGAAAGCACAGCAAGGTTTGCTGTGTATCCGCTGCCGAAGTAAAGCATCCGCCGTGCGCGGAAAAAGCAAGCGGCCTCCTCCTCAAGTAGCTCGTGCTCGGCGTGATTACCCCGCAGCAGACGCGATCCTCCCGCACCAACCGGTACACCGGCGTCGATCGCCGAGAGCAGGGCATTTCGCATGCGGGAAGAGCTGGCGAGGCCAAGGTAATCGTTTGACGTGAAGTCAAGGCCTGCCCCTCGGTTGAGTGCCCGCAGACGCCCCTTCCTCTGCAACTGCGCCAGCTTGGTGTCGTATCGGGCGAGATTCTGGGAGATCATCGGGCGTTTCCCGTTTCAGCTGTGGAGAGACCCAGCCGCTGGAGCAGGTCCGTGTCGCGATCGTCGCCGGGATTTGGTGCTGTCAGCAATGTGTCACCGATAAAGATCGAGTTGGCGCCGGCAAAAAAGCAAAGTGCCTGCATTTCGTCGCTCATAGCTGTGCGGCCAGCCGTCAGACGCACAGACGATTGCGGCATCATCAGGCGAGCAAGTGCAATGATCCGAATAAAGGTGATTGGATCGACCGGCGACGCCTCCGCCAGTCTGGTGCCGGGTACCTGGATCAGCATATTGATAGGGACGCTTTCGGGTGGCACCGGTAAATTGGCAAGCGTTACCAGCATGTCGATCCGGTCATCAACGGCTTCGCCCAGACCCAAAATCCCGCCGCTACAGACTTTGATGCCAGCGTCGCGGACATGTTGAAGCGTCTTCAGACGGTCGTCAAAGCTGCGCGTTGAGGTAACCTCGGGATAAAAGCGCTGAGACGTATCGATATTGTGGTTGTAGTAGTCGAGGCCCGCCGCCGCAAAGGTCCCGGCTTGCTGCGCCGACAACATTCCGAGCGTCATGCAGGTCTCCAGGCCCAGGGACTTGACGCCCTGCACCATTGCGACGATCGCTGCCTCGTCTCGAGGCTTGGGACTGCGCCACGCCGCGCCCATGCAGTAGCGACTAGCGCCGCCCTCCTTCGCCTTTCGGGCTTCGATCATAACATCCTCAAGCCCCATGAGCTTTGAAGCCTTTAAGCCCGACGCGTGGTGCGCCGACTGACTGCAGTAGCCACAATCCTCTGGACAGCCGCCGGTCTTGATATTGAGCAGCTTGCTGAGCTGAATGCTGTTCGGATCGAAATTCGCCCGGTGTGCGCTGTGCGATTTGAACAACAGATCATTGAACGGCAAATCATAAAGCAGGCGCGCCGATTGCAGCGTCCAGGCCTTGCGGGCGCTCGAACCATTCAAGTCTTCCCCTAGTGCAGCTTCCAACATTTGCATTCTCCAGGCTCGATCACCGGAAGGCAGCGACCAGTATTCGCTTGAATAATATATTATCTATAATTATGCTGCCTTTCCGTCAGAATAGGACGAGATTTCGCCTTGAACAATCAATTTTATCATAGATTATCTATAATTTGTCATGGCTGAGACAGTTGCAGAACGAATTGCTCGGATCATCGGGGAAAGAATTGTGGCGGGAGATCTCGCCGCGGGACAGCCTCTTCGCCAGGATCGTATCGCCGAGGAGTTCGAGGCCAGCCACGTGCCTGCCCGTGAAGCCTTTCAGCTGCTCCGAGCTCAAGGGCTTGTTGTCAATGTACCTCGCCGCGGCATGCGCGTAGCACCACTGGATCCTCCGTCGATCCAAGAAACCGTCGAGATCCGCGCATCCCTGGAAACACTCGCTTTGAAATTCGCCGCGCCGCGGATGAGTGCCGCCACGTTTGAGAGAATTGAACTTGCGCTGACAGCCGGCGACTACGCAAAAACCATAGAGGAATGGGAGCGGTCGAACCGCGCATTTCATCGGGAGCTGCTTGCGCCTTGCAGGATGCCCAAGCTGCTGAGCATGCTAGACGACCTTCAACTGGCGACCTCACGCATCATTTTCTCCGTGGCGCGTGGGGAAGGCTGGCGACCGGGCTCAAGTCATGCTCATCGACAAATCGTTGACGCACTGAAGAAACGTGACACTGCAAAAGCCGTTGCGTTACTCGACGCTCACATCCGGGCGCTCGAGCGTGCGGCAAGCGATAGCAACGGAACAGCCAAAGGCTTTAAGCCATAGCCATTTTTGATTGGGTTCGGTGAAGAACCGGCACGGTATTCATATTGCGCGAGATGTTACAGTGGATGACTTCAATGCCCATCCACTTCTTGTCCTGTTCATGGGTGGCATCGCCCTGAATTCCGTTTGATCGCCTGCCCGATGCACGCCCCGCGGCTATTATGCGTTGGGTCGGACCACCAATATCGCAACATTTTGTGGCAATCTCCATTGCAACTCCCGGCTTTCCCATTGGTATCCCTCACAAGCCACATTCGGGTTGGCCCTACTTCATGTTCAGCGATCTGGGCATCGGAGCGCTGTTCCTTTGCGAAACAGCAGATAGTCCAATTTTCACCTCGCCTTATTCCAGTCCGTCGCCAGGGCCACGGCTGAACGATCTGCCGGTTTGATTTTGGCTGGGGAGTGGGCGCTTTTGATGCCAGACGGACGCTTCATCCCCTTCTTCTCGAACGCTTTATCGACTTGAGACTTCAGGTCATCCATCTTCCCTTCGCATTCGGCTTCATCTTCTTGATCGCAGCCATCGCAATGTCTTTGACCTGCCAAGGCGTGGCGTCCGGCCCAAGATTTTTGACGGCTGCATCCACCTGTCTGTGGACATGGTATGATGCTTCTGCTGGTTCTCGCCGCATTTGAGTTTGCCATACTTGTCAAACTTGCATTTGTCTTCCGGCGGACAATTACCTGCTGCATAGGTGGCGGTGTCGGCCCGGCGCACGCTATAGCTCTCCGATGAAACTGACACATGTCAATACGCCTACATCGTCACGCTGAACTCAAGCGACCACAGCCAAATCAGGCGAAGCGCGCAAGCGCGCTATGTCGCGTGCCGAA
Organism: Rhizobium sp. ASV8; assembly: GCF_016429255.1. Lineage (GTDB taxonomy): Bacteria > Pseudomonadota > Alphaproteobacteria > Rhizobiales > Rhizobiaceae > Rhizobium. The sequence continues at coordinate 762 of NZ_JAELUG010000028.1, read as the reverse complement.
GGCTCTCCAAAGTGTCGGCGATATTCGCGCCTGACCTGAAGACCAGCGGACTCGACACTCGTTGGACCTGATGTATCCGAAGTCCCTGGTCATCAATCTGCATCGGAGCAGACTTCATTCCACAACTGCCGAAAAGTTGCTCCGATCTGGATGATGTTCCCGCAGCCGGACGGGAGCCGTACATCGGACTTTGGTCCATGCGCGCCAGCCCCACGTCCCACCTCGCTCGACTGAAGCCCAAGGAAGGGAACGAACCGGGACGACGCCCTGTTTTACTGGCAGCTCCGTCGATGACGGACGAGTAGACAGTGAAAGGAGATTATGATGAAAATGAAAGCACTTAGCATTGCCGTACTCGCGCTTGGCCTGACCGCCGGAGGCGCATTTGCCCAATCGTCAACTGTCACCGGCGCCGCGGGTGGCGCGGTTACTGGAGCAGTTGTCGGCGGACCGGTCGGTGCCGCCGTGGGTGGCGTGGCTGGCGCCATCGTCGGCACGGCTATCGACCCGCCACCTCAGAAGGTCGTCACCTATGTGCGCGAGCAGCCCCTTCCAGACGAAGGAACTGTCGTCCAAGAACGGGTCGTCGTCGGCCAGTCATTGCCCGATACGATAGTTGTGCGAACTGTGCCGGAAAATCCGCGATATGCCTATGCGATGGTCAACCACGAACGAGTGATCGTTGAGCCTTCCTCGCGCAAGGTTATCCGGATTCTGAACTAACGACCTTGGAGAGCGGGAAGCCGCTCTCCACCCCTCCCC
>NZ_JAELUG010000284.1 GCF_016429255.1 Rhizobium sp. ASV8 | reverse complement strand
GGCATAGGCGAACGTGATGTGGAAAGGGTAGCTTTCGTGGTCGGTATGGCGATAACCGAGAAGATCCGCCAGCGCATTGCGCCAGGCGCGCATCGTTCTGCGGTCCGCCTCCGTTGCCCCATCGACCAGAAGACCGCTCGGTCGCGCATTCGTCACCGCCACCTTGAAGGGACCGCGCATGGAAAAGGCCTTCAGGCGCTCGCTCATAATCTCGGTCATCTCCTCGATCGGCACATCGAGCGCGATATCGGCAGGCCAAAAGGGTCGGCTGCGGCGATATTCGATGATGCCCTGAAACAAGGTCATGTGCAGGCTTGAGACCGGCGTGAAGGCGAATTGTCCGGCCTCCGGCATATCGAGATATTTTTGCCGGGCGGCAACCATCGCGCGCTGCGTCTGCGATCCCTCCGTCACATGGCAGACGATCGTATTGCCCGGCTCAGGCTTGAAGACGCCGGAACGATCGTAGCGTGTGCCGAGATGGGGAGGCGGCTCCGGATGCAGGCTCTTGGCATATTTGAGCAGCTCGGGAGAAAAAGCGTCGAAATCCATGGGTGCGTCCGATCTTCGTTGGCAGATCATCCGCCCTTACGTCATGGTCAAGAATGCCAGATGACGATCAGGCGATCGAACGACAAGTTCTGATCTCAATCATAAAGACATTTGATGTATGCGTCGGCATTGCGCGCACGGCGCTGGATCAGTGAGGCGAGCTGGCTGAGCCCACGCCCCGGTCTGCTGGCGACCCGATCGATCGGGTTCGGAAGAGAGACGGCAAGAAGCGCCGCCTGGCGGCCCGTCAGCTTGGAAGCCGGCACCTTGAAATGATAGCGCGCTGCCGCTTCGATACCGTAGATGCCAGGCCCCCATTCGGCGATATTGAGGTAGATTTCCATCATCCGCCGCTTCGACCAGATGGTGGAGGCGGAAACCGCCAGCGGCAATTCCAGCGTCTTGCGCACGAAGGAGCGGCTGTTCCAGAGGAACAGGTTCTTCACCGTCTGCATCGGGATGGTGCTGCCGCCACGCGTGGACTTGCCCCGCATCGTCTCCTGGACGAGCATGCGCATCTCTCCCCAATCGACGCCGCCATGAAAGCAGAACTGCCCATCCTCCGAGACCATGACGGATTTCACCAGCACGGGCGCGATGTTTTCGAGCGGAACCCAGCGGCGATCATATCCCTGGAAGGTTACCGCGTCGCCGATCATCAGCGTCGAGACTGGATGGATGAACGGCAGGACGTAGAACAAGATGAAGAGATAGGGCAGCAAAAACAGGCCGGTCACCACGAGGACGATGCGCTGCCAAAGCGGACGGGCACGGAAGCGCGCCAACAAAGAGGACCGTCGCGGCACCTCGGCTTCCTCTTCATTGTCCGTCGATATGTCCAATTGCCTGACGTCCACGGTCGCTCCATCCCGGTGCACTCTCAATGCATCCGGGAAACGCTCTGATGC
>NZ_JAELUG010000283.1 GCF_016429255.1 Rhizobium sp. ASV8 | reverse complement strand
CATTAGTGCTGACATTAGTACCAGAACAAAGAGGTTTCATGGCTCGCATAGAGATCATGTCCGGTACCGAGCGCAGACGGCGTTGGTCGGACGAGGCGAAGCTGAGGATACTTGCGGAAGCTGATGAGCCCGGTGCTCGCATCGGCGATGTGGCGCGCCGGAACGACATTCATCCGGGCCAGATCCGCTTGTGGCGGCAATCATTCAGCTATGCCGATCGGCCAACGGTGTTCCTCCCGGTGGAAATCACCGAGGAAGTTGGCGTAAGCCAGCCGTCTACCGCAGCAACGAGGCCGGCGATCGTCGAGATCTTGCTTCGAAACGGTCGGAGCTTGAAGGTTCCGGTTGACGTTGAGTTGAAACTGCTTGGCCTGCTCGTCGCTTGTGTGGAGGCGGCATGATCGGGCCATCGGGGAATGTGCGGGTCTACCTGGCCTGCGGAGTGACCGATATGCGGCGTGGCATCGATGGCCTATCGGCACTGGTCGAAACGGTCGTGAAGGAGGCGCCGGGCTCGGGCGCGATCTTCGGCTTCCGCGGAAAGCGCGCTGACCGGATCAAGCTTCTCTGGTGGGACGGCCAAGGGTTCTGCCTATTCTACAAGATTTTGGAGCGCGGGTACTTTCCATGGCCGACGGCGAAAGAGGGTGTAGCGCACCTGACGCAGGCGCAGCTTTCCATGCTCGTTGAGGGGATTGATTGGCGACGCCCGGCGTGGACGTCCGCTCCCGCCCGAACGGGATAAAAGCCATATTTTGCAGGGGCATCCGAGGCTTAACGCTGGCGCGTCAGAGGCAAATCGGCTAGCTTCGCGGGTATGGAAACAGCGCCGCTGGACAGTCAGGACGAGCTCACTGCTTTGCGCGCACTCGTCGCGGAACAGGCGGCGAAACTTGAGAGCCAGGAAGCCGAGGTCATCAAGCGAGACTCCATAATCGGGCTTCTTCGCGCACAACTGGAGCTTCTCCGACATCAGCAGCATGGCGCGTCTTCGGAAAAGATCGACCGGAAGATCGAGCAATTCGAGCTGATGCTGGAAGAGATCGAGGCCTCCCGGGCCGAGGCTGAACTGCGCTCCGGGAAAACTCCTTTGCCGGAGTTGGACGACGCGCCCAACAAGCCGAAGCGCAAACCACTGCCGGATGGTCTCGCCACCGAAGAACTGGTCTATGCGGCTCCCTGCAATTGCCCGACCTGCGGTGGCACCTCGTTCCTGAAGGCGGCCGACAGGGTGGTCCAGGTGTTGGAGCACGTGCCGGCGTCGGTCAAGATTGTCCGGCATGTCGAAAAGCGCATGATTTGCAGGGAATGCGATACGGCAGTGGCTGGCGAGATGCCGACCTTGCCGATCGAACGCGGCAAACCCGGGCCGGGACTGCTCGCCCATATCATGATCGCCAAATTCGACGATCACATTCCCCTCTACCGCCTGTCAGAGATGTACGACCGGTTGGGGATAGACATCTCCCGATCCGT
>NZ_JAELUG010000282.1 GCF_016429255.1 Rhizobium sp. ASV8 | reverse complement strand
GCCGAGCGGCCTCTCACGACGATCTCCGTCGAGAAGAACTGGCCGACATAGCGGGGATAGGAGCCGATGCTGGTATCCGGATGGGCCTTCTGGATGAGGCCGAGCGGTGTGCCGATTTCGCCTTCGCCATAGGGGCAGGAGATAGCGGTCGACAGAACGTGAGCCCCGGTCCGGAGCGTCGGGATGACGTTGTCGAGCATCGCCTGGAAAACCTGTGGCACGCCGGCCATGACGTAGACGTTGCCGATGTTGAAACCGGGAGCCGTCGAAACCGGGTTGGCGATATGCTTCGATCCCACGGGCATGCGCGCCATGCGCTGACGGGCTTCGGTGAATTCCATCTCGCGCCGCGCATACATTTCGCCCATGATCCGCATGGCTTCGGCGTCATGCTCGCAAGCCACGCCGAACGCCTTGGCGATGGCATCGGCGGTGATATCGTCATGAGTAGGGCCGATGCCGCCCGAGGTGAACACGTAATCATATTGGCCGCGCAAGGCGTTGAGCGCAGATACGATCGCATCTTCCTCGTCGGCCACGATGCGAACTTCCTTCAGGTCGATGCCAGCCAGCAGCAGTACATCGGCGAGATGGCCGATATTCTTATCCTTGGTGCGACCGGAGAGTAGTTCGTCGCCGATGGCCAGCATGGCGGCTGTGACAATGGTTTCGTTTGACATGGAGACATCCAGGAAAAAGCGCGCACCGCGCGTTCACAGAAAAGGTTTTGAATAGGTAGCGCTGTTTGCGGCGAATGCAAACGGTCGTTTTCGTGTCGACGGAAGTCATTGCAAGATGTTGCAAATGAATTTTCGTCTACGCAGAATGAACAGTGCGTTCTGAGCATGGGGGCTGCTCCGCCTTCGCATCGCTGATAAAACCGAATGCAACACTTAACGCGTCTAGCAAACAGGAGACGTTCTCATGGCTAAGGTTCTGGTTCTCTACTACTCCGCTTACGGTCACATCGAGAAGATGGCCTATGCCGTCGCAGAAGGCGCAAAGTCCGCAGGTGCAGACGTCACCGTCAAGCGGGTGCCGGAACTCGTGCCGGAAGAAGTCGCGAAGGCTTCCTATTTCAAGCTCGATCAGGAAGCTCCGATCGCAACGCCGGACGAACTGGCGGAATACGATGCGATCATCGTCGGCGCCGGCACGCGTTTCGGCACAGTCGCCTCGCAGATGCGCAATTTCTGGGATCAGACCGGTGGCCTCTGGTTCAACGGCAAGCTTGTCGGCAAGGTCGGCTCGGTCTTCACCTCGTCCGCCACGCAGCACGGCGGTCAGGAATCCACCATCCTCGGCTTCATTCCGACCCTTTTGCACCACGGCATGGCCGTCGTCGGCCTTCCCTATGCCTTCCAGGGCCAGATGGGCACGGAAGAAGTCAAGGGCGGCTCGCCCTACGGCGCCTCCACGATCACCAACGGCGACGGCTCGCGCCAGCCTTCGGAAATCGAGCTGGAAGCAGCAAAATACCAGGGCGCCCACGTCGCCAAGATTGCTGCC
>NZ_JAELUG010000281.1 GCF_016429255.1 Rhizobium sp. ASV8 | reverse complement strand
GGCTGAGGTCGGGCAAGTCGAATGTCAGCGCGCCGTTCGGCTCGAAGCTTGGGGAGAGATCCAGCTTGCCCTGCAGCTTGTTCGTGCCGATTTCGGCCAATAGGGAGGGAATGCTCGTACGACCCTCCTTGGAAATGGCGTCGGCGGTAATATGGATCGGCTTGCCGTCGATCGCGCCGCTTGCCTGGATATTGGCCTGTGGCGCCTTGGGATCGGCAGTTCCCGTCATGCCGATGTCGAGCGTGTCCAACAGTCGCCCCGCCAGCTTGACGTTGACAGCCTTGACCGTAGCGTCGATGCCGAGGGCGCTCAGCGGACCTTTGGCCTTGAGGCCGATATCGGCCTGTCCCTGTGCATTGGGGACGAGCTTGGAAAGATCCAGCAGCTTGCCGTTGAGATCCGATGTCAGCGACTGCTGATTGAGCGCAACGTTGCCGCGGATTTCGGCGATGTTGGATTTAATCGCCAGATTGGAGATGCTCATCTTGGTCGGCACGGTGCCGCCGACCTGGCCTTCCAGCGAGATCGTGCCTTCAAACTTGTTCGATACGCTATCCGGCAGGACGCCGGGCAGGGCGAACAGCTTGAAATTGCCGGTCAGCGCCTTCGATGACAGCGTGTATTTGCCGTTGACCGTGCCGCCGATGCTGGCGCTTTCCAGCGTCGTGTTGTTGAAGCCGATCGTATCGGGCGAGAGCTGCAGAGGTGCGGTCAGGGCGATCGGTGCGCGGACCAAACGGTTGAGATCGGCGCTGACGAAGGCGGTTTGGCCGACGACGAGCTTCAGCTGCAGCGGACCGGACATGGTCGCAAGACTGAAGGCGTCGCTCCTGGCGCTCAGATTTACCTGGCCGATCTGACCCTGTGGCGTGCTGGCGCTATCGACAGCAGCCTTGGCGTCGATTCTTACCGATTGCGCCGCACCCGTGAGCGCGACGTCGACGCGCGAAATCAGAGCGCGCACCTCGCCGCCGTCCATCGGCCAGCGAAAATCGACCGGGCCGGAGGTGCCGATGAGGTTGGCGTTGAGGCTGTTGTTGCCCGCGGGGTCGAGCGTACCCGATGCGGCGACAACGACGCTGCCAGTGGCGAGATTGCCGGTCTGGATATCGATCTTGCCCTTGCCGTCGAAGGTGGCCGCGAGATCGATGGTCGTCTGGCCGGCAAAAAGCGGGCGCATGGTGGGGGGCAGCAGCGAGTTGACATTGCCGCCGCCCTTGACGTCGATGTGATGGAGGCCATCGCTAGAAAGACTGTGGTGGCCGTTGATGGCGACTGTCGGCTTCCCGTCGAGGGCGGCCTGCAGCTTGCCGGCCCAATTGGAGAGAGGGCCTTCGCCCGAAAGATCGATATTGATGGCCGGGCCGCCCGGCAGGTGCAGAAGGCCGGCCAGCATGCCGTCGCGCGGCTCGGAAATCTGTGTCTTCAGCTTCAGCTGGTTTTCGGCGGGAGCAAACGCGATGTCGGCGGTCAGCTTGGCGTCGGGCACATCCTGCCTGGAGGCATTGAGCGTGAGGCCCATGC
>NZ_JAELUG010000280.1 GCF_016429255.1 Rhizobium sp. ASV8 | reverse complement strand
GCACGGAGAAGGGACTGGATCCGACTGACATGTCGATGATCGAGATCTTGCAGCAGGATGGGAGAATTTCCGTATCGGAACTCGGTCGCCGCGTCGGCCTTTCACAGCCGGCGGCGTCAGAGCGGATGAAGCGGCTGGAGGAAAAAGGTGTCATTGCCGGCTATAGGGCCGTCGTCGATCCCGCTGCGGTCGGCCTCGGCATGATGGCGGTCATCAGGCTGCGCACGTCTCACGAGCATATTCGCCCCTGTCTGAAGCAGTTTTCGGAAATGCCCGAGATCATCGAGGTGCTCAGACTGACGGGGGAGGATTGCTTCTTGCTCAAGGTCCTGGTGCCGACGGCCGAGAACCTTGAAACCATCGTCGACTCTATCGCTCGCCACGGCGCGGTGACGACATCGCTCGTACTGCGTAACGAGCCGGTAAAGGCGATTGGCCGCGAATTGATCCGCAAGACAATCGCCCGGTAACGGAGCCGAAAAGCTGCAGTCTCAGAAAGGCAGCTTGAAACCGGGCGGGATCGGCAGGCCGGCTGTGAGTTCGCGGGTCTTTTCGGCCGTGATCGCCTCGGCCTTGTCCTGGGCATCCTTGTTGGCAGCGACGATCAGGTCTTCGAGAATCTCGACATCCTCTTCCTTGAAGAGCGACGGATCGATCTTGATGCCCAGCATCACGCCTTTGCCGTTGACGGTGGCAGTGACGAGGCCGCCGCCGGCCTTGCCTTCGACGCGAATGTCGGCGATTTCCGACTGCATCTTCTCCATCTTGGCCTGCATTTCCTTCACTTTGCCCATCATGCCCATGATGTCGCGCATCGTCATTGGTCCTTCTTCTGCGTGTTTCTATTCCTATTGGCCACGATTTCTCGCCGGCCACCGCGGTTGTTTAGCCGGGTGGGTCCGATGTCACCCATCTTACCCTTAGAATTCTATATCGTCGCCCGGCAGAATATCGCCATCGACGGATTCGGCGATGGCGGGAGCCGCGGTCTGCTCTTCCTCCTCGTCCGCGTCGGGCGCGCGCACGCGAACGTCGATGATCTTGGCGCCGGGAAATTGCGACAGGATCGCTGCGACATCCGGGTCCTGGCGGGCATCGGCGACGCGCTGCTTCTGCGCGTTCGCTTCGGCCTCCACCAGCGTCGGCTCGCCTTCGTCGCGGCTGAGGCTGACGATCCAGTGAATGCCGGTCCATTCCTTGAGCTTGACGGCAAGTTCGTTGAGCAATGTCCCGGGCGCGCCGGGCGTCAGGTTGACATCGAGCCGGCCCGGCTCAAGCTTTACCGGTCGAACGAAGGTGCGCACGAGCGCCTTGATCTTCGGATCGCGCTTCTGCCCGGCAAGTTCGGCGATATCGGCCATCGAATTGATCGCCACCAACGGCTTCGGTGCGTGGGTCGGCTTAGGCTCGATGCGTCCGACGGGTTGCGAATCCGGCTGCGTATTGGGCACGGCGCGCAACATGGCAACCGGCGCGGAAGGCGTCGGCCGCGGCGCTGGTGTTTCGATTGCCCTCGCCACGGCGCTGCCC
>NZ_JAELUG010000279.1 GCF_016429255.1 Rhizobium sp. ASV8 | reverse complement strand
GTACATAAGGGTCACGCTTCTTCCGAAGTTACGCGTGCAATTTGCCGAGTTCCTTCAACATAGTTCTCTCAAGCGCCTTGGTATACTCTACCTGACCACCTGTGTCGGTTTCGGGTACGGTCTATACGGTGGAGCTATTTCCTGGAACCGCGTCCCCGCCCACACAATCCAATAAGTGTGAACAAGTTAAGCAATCCGTCACTACCACCAGGCCCACGAATATTAACGTGGTTCCCATCGACTACGCGTGTCCGCCTCGTCTTAGGGGCCGGCTAACCCTGCTCAGATTAACTTTAAGCAGGAACCCTTGGTCTTTCGGCGAGAGGGTCTCTCACCCTCTTTATCGTTACTCATGTCAACATTCGCACTTCCGATACCTCCAGGGCCCCTCACAGGTACCCCTTCACAGGCTTACGGAACGCTCCGCTACCACTTGCATTGCTGCAAATCCTCAGCTTCGGTGCATGGCTTCAGCCCCGTTACATTTTCGGCGCAAAGACCCTTGACTAGACCAGTGAGCTGTTACGCTTTCTTTAAATGATGGCTGCTTCTAAGCCAACATCCTGGTTGTTTTGGGATCCTCACATCCTTTCCCACTTAGCCATGACTTGGGGACCTTAGCTGGAGGTTAGGGTTGTTGCCCTTTTCACGACGGACGTTAGCACCCGCCGTGTGTCTGCCGAGTAGTACTTCCCGGTATTCGGAGTTTGGTTAGGATCAGTAAGACGGTGAGTCCCCATAGCCCATCCAGTGCTCTACCCCCGGGAGTATTCGCTCGACGCTCTACCTAAATAGATTTCGCGGAGAACCAGCTATTTCCGAGTTTGATTGGCCTTTCACCCCTAGCCACAAGTCATCCCAATCTATTGCAACAGATGCGGGTTCGGTCCTCCAGTTGGTGTTACCCAACCTTCAACCTGCTCATGGCTAGATCACTCGGTTTCGGGTCTAATGCAACAAACTATATCGCCCTATTCAGACTCGCTTTCGCTTCGCCTACACCTACCGGCTTAAGCTTGCTTGTTACACTAAGTCGTTGACCCATTATACAAAAGGTACGCCGTCACCCTTGCGGGCTCCGACTGTTTGTAGGTATCCAGTTTCAGGTTCTATTTCACTCCCCTTGTCGGGGTGCTTTTCACCTTTCCCTCACGGTACTGGTTCGCTATCGGTCATGCACGAGTACTTAGGCTTGGAGAGTGGTCTCCCCATGTTCAGACAGGATTTCACGTGTCCCGCCCTACTCTAGGACAATAAAGCTATCTACGCGTACGGGGCTGTCACCCTCTACGGCAAACCTTTCCAGGTTCTTCCACTTTAAACTTTATTGCCACTGGCCTGGTCCGCGTTCGCTCGCCACTACTTGCGGAGTCTCGGTTGATGTCCTTTCCTGCAGGTACTTAGATGTTTCAGTTCCCTGCGTTCGCTTCTTACACCCTATTTTATTCAGGTGAAGATACCTCTTAACAATGCTTGGAAACCCAAGCTGCCTATTCAGCAGTTTGGATTTTCCAAGCATTTAAGGTGGGTTGCCCCATTCGGAGATCCATGGATCAAAGCTTATTCGCAGCTCCCCACGGCTTTTC
>NZ_JAELUG010000278.1 GCF_016429255.1 Rhizobium sp. ASV8 | reverse complement strand
CGGCTTCATGAAGGATCCGTCGCTCACCGATCCGTCGCTGACGGAGAGCGACTTCGCCGAGGCCGGCCTGAAGTTCGCCAAGGACACTGCGGGCGTGATGCGCTCGCTGCCGTTCTCGGTCGACTACTGGATCGTCTACTGGAACAAGGCGCTCTTCGAGAAGAAGGGACTTACCTATCCCGAGACCTTCGAAGACATGGCCAAGGCCGCGGAGGCCCTGACGGACAAGTCGACGAATACCTACGGTTTCGTTGCCCGTGGCCTGAAGAACGCCAATACCCCGGTCTGGACGACCTTCATGCTTGGTCACGGCGCGACGCCGCTCTCTGCCGACGGCAAGCTGCAGACGGAATCGCAGGGCGCCGTCGACGCCGCAAAGCTGTACCAGCGCCTGATGACGAAGGCAGCACCTCCAGGCGTTTCCGGCTTCAACTGGGCCGAAGCGCAATCCGCCTTCCTGCAAGGCAAGATCGGCATGTGGCTTGACGGCGTCGGTTTCGCACCGCCGATCGAAAACCCGGAAAAGTCCCGTGTCGTCGGTCAGGTCGGCTACGGCATCATGCCGAAAGGGCCGAATGCCCAGGCGGCGGCCACCACCGGCGACGGCATCGGCGTTACTGCCGCCAGCCAGAAGAAGGAAGCGGCCTATCTGTTCTGCCAATGGGCGATTTCGCACGACATGGGCGCGCGCCTGCTGCAGGCCGGCGCCGGCGTTCCCTTCCGCCAGTCCATCCTGGTAGATCAGAAGGTGCGCGAGGGCGTGAAGATGCCGGCCGCATGGCTGGATGCCGTGGCGGGCTCCGCCAAGGTTTCACAGCTCGCGCTGCCTGTCATCATTCCGGTCACCGAGTTCCGTGATATCTACGGCGTCGCGCTCACCAACATGATCGGTGGCGCCGATCCGGCAAGCGAACTCAAGACGGCAACGGCGCAATTCGAGCCGGTGCTTGCCCGAAGCGAGGGATAATGGCCTCCGTGAGCATCGAAGATACCGGAGCGACGGTTGAGAAGAGGAGCAAGCCGCAAAGGCTTGCTCCGAATTACTGGCCCTTCGTCGTGCCGGCGCTGATCGTGATTGCCGCCGTGATCGTCTTCCCTTGGGTTTTCACCCTCTGGATGAGCGTAAACAAGTGGACGCTCGGCCAGTCGCAGAGCTTTGTCGGTTGGGACAACTATGTCCGGCTGGCGACCGACGGTCGGTTCTGGGAATCTCTATGGCACACGGTTCTCTACACCGTGCTGTCCGTGGTCGGTCCATTGATCTTCGGGACGCTCGCAGCATTGATCTTCGATGCAAATTTTCCGCTGCGCGGCTTCCTGCGCGGCGTCTTCGTCATGCCGATGATGGCGACGCCGGTTGCGGTGGCGCTGGTCTGGACCATGATGTTCCATCCTCAACTCGGCGTTCTCAACTACCTGTTGTCCCTTGTCGGCATCGGACCGCAGGAATGGATCTACAATCAGTCCAGCGTCATCCCGTCGCTCGTTCTGGTCGAGGTGTGGCAATGGACGCCGCTTGTCATGCTGATCGTGCTGGGCGGCCTCGCCTCCGTGCCGCGCGAGCCCTATGAAAGCGCTGAAATCGACGGCGCCAA
>NZ_JAELUG010000277.1 GCF_016429255.1 Rhizobium sp. ASV8 | reverse complement strand
CCCCCCCCCCCCCCCCCCCCCCCCCCCCCCCCCCCCCCCCCCCCCCCCCCCCCCCCCCCCCCCCCCCCCCCCCCCCCCCCCCCCCCCCCCCCCCCCCCCCCCCCCCCTTTTTTCACGCAGAAGACGGAATACGAGATTTAATAGACCGTCTCGTGGGCTCGGAGATGTGTATAAGAGACAGGATATAGGAAGCGCGTCGGCGATTATCAGGGCTCTATTGTCATTGCGCCTTAGGCGCCCGCGAGCGCAGCCCATCCATCAGCAGCCCGACGAGACGGCGGGAGCGATCGTGCCATTCGGGCGAATGGGGCATGGAATAGGTGCCTGAGAGAGCATGCAGCACATCGGTGCCGTCAACGTCGGGGCGGATCGTACCCGCGTCGACCGCCCCTGCGATCAAGCCGGAGAGCGCCACCGGCACCCTGCCGTTGCTCTCGGCAAAGAGCTTGGAGTTGCTGTTGAGCAGGATGCGGAGGCTGTCGGCCATACCACGTTTCGTGGCGATATATCCGACGAAGCGATGCATCCATTCCTCCAGGGCCTGATCGGGCGCCAGCCGCGTGGCGAGTTCCTGGGCGGCATCGCAAAGCGCCTCCACCTCATGGCGATAGACGGCTTCGACCAGATGCTCCCGGCTGGGAAAGTGGCGGTAGAGCGTGCCGATCCCGACATCGGCCTGCCGGGCTATATCCTCGAGAGATGCGGCGGTGCCGTGGCTGGCAAAGACCAGTGCCGCGACCTCGATCAGCTTGTCGCGATTGCGGCGCGCATCGGCACGCAGAGGCCGGTTTTCGTTCGGCATCGTTTCCTTCTGTTCCGGCAACGGCTTGCGCGCCAACCTCAACTCCTTGCGAACTCCGTACGACCACGCCGCGAGAGCCTGCCGCACGAGGGTTCGCGGAGACTTTCTCCGTGGCATCTAAAGCGCGTCGCGATCTCTAAGATTCGCTTCACGCGCTTTAGCTCTTTGATTTCACGCATGTCGTAGCCGCAAAACCGCTGCACACTTTTGCGCGACATGCTCTAGAGGAAGAGTGTTATCGCATTCGGCATCAGGGCGCCATCGCCGCCTTCATCACCGGGAACTTTGGATGCGCGATGCAGGCTTTCTGGCGGATTATGGGGATGGTGCGCCGAAGTGGTTCGGTCCGAAGCTCGGTCCCAGGTTCGGTCCCTGTCCGAAGGCGGCGAAGGGCTGCGACGGGGCGTTGCGCGCTGCCGGAACATCGAGATAGCTCATGATGTTTTCGACGTGGCTGACCTGCGAGCGCAAGCTGTCGAGCGACTTGCCCGTCAGGTTGGTGCCGGCCGGCAATTGTGCCGTCAGCGGGTTTTCATAGCGGCCGTTGACGCGCAGCTCGTAATAGAGATGCGGGCCGGTGGAATAGCCGGTCGAGCCGACATAGGCGATGACCTGTCCCTGGGTGACGCGCTGGCCGACGCGCAGATCAGACGGCGTTGCAGAGATATGGGCATAGGTCGTCTCGTAGCCGCCGTCGTGGCGAATGCGGACGTATTTGCCGTAGCCGGTTTCCCAGGAGATCTTTTCGACGACACCATCGCCGGCGGCCTGGATCGGGCTGCCCATCGGCGCGCG
>NZ_JAELUG010000276.1 GCF_016429255.1 Rhizobium sp. ASV8 | reverse complement strand
GATCCTCGGCCGCACCACGGTTGCGACACGCCAGCTTGCGAGCCGCGCCCGCCGTCGCGTGCAGGATACGCCGTCGACAACGGAGGCAGACCTCACGCGGCAACGCCATGTAGTCGACGCCTTTCTGACGGCGTCCCGCATAGGCGACATGCAGGCGCTCCTCGCCGTACTCGATCCCGAAGCGATCTTCCGCCCGGATGCGGTTGCCGCCCGCATGGGATCGATTGGCGATATTCATGGACGCACTGCCGTCGCCGCGACCTTCAATGGCCGCGCACAGGCAGCGCGAGCAGCCGTCATCAATGGCGCCGTTGGCGCCGTGGTGGTGATCGGCGGGCAGCTCCGCATCGCGCTTCGCTTCACGCTCAATGAGGATAATCTGGTCACAGCGGTCGATGCGATGGCCGATCCGGAACAACTGCTCGCGCTCGATGTCATTCTGATCGAGTCATGAATGCGCTATCGCATCTGCGTCGGGCTCGTACCCGTCAACCGGCGAAACATCGCGATGAAGGCGGAGGCGTTGCTATAGCCCAGCCGCGAGGCAATCCGCTGCACCGGCTCGCCGGCTTCGATCATCGATAGCGCGGCAACCAGCTTCGATCGTTGACGCCATTCGTTGAAAGAGAGGCCAAGGTCGTCCTGGCATCGGCGCGACAAGGTCCGTTCGGTCGTGCCCATCCGGCGTGCCCATTCGCTGAGCGAGTGCCGGTCGCCGGGATCGGCCTGCAATGCGCTGAGCACGGGACCGAGCAACGGATCGTCGGAGAAAGGCAGGTAGTTTTCACACCCGGGCGCCAGTCGAATCTGATCCACCAGAACCTGCGCAAGCCGTTGATCCTCGGCCGTGTCCGGCACGGTGATGTCCCGCGCCGCGAAATCCGCGAGGATGGCCTTCAGCAACGGGCTGATGCTCAGGGTCGTCGGCTTGTCAGGCAAATCCGCACAGAGCGCTCGTTCGACATAGACGGTGACATAACGCAGATCGTGTTGATTGCGCGCACCATGCATGGTGTCCGGCGGCAGCCAGATGGCATAATGCGGCGGCGACAGATAGGGCACGCCTTGAATGTCGAATTCGCAGACGCCGGCAAGGGCATAGTTGAACTCGCCCCATGGCTGGCTCTTTCGGGGAAAGACCGTGCCAGCCCTGTAGTTCTCCGTCCGAAAGGAAACGGGATTCGGCGGATCACCCTCGATACGTGGAAGCCTGTCTGGCATGTCCTCATTTCACCACTCATTGTCCTAATCTCGTTATATACCACAATTCAGACAAAAGGTAGAAGAGCATCACGATGGCGAGAGCTATCCGCCACTCCTTTGTTTCACAGCCAAGCCAGAACGACGTCGGGAGACTGTTCAATGAACAACCAGTCGAACTCAACCGCATCCATCGCCAGCACTGCCGGTTTGGCGCCGCTGCTGACGGTTCTGATCTGGTCAGGCAATACGGTCGTCACCAAGGCATCTGCCGGCGTCATTTCACCCGGCTCCATCTCCTTCTATCGTTGGCTGCTCGCCTTCCTCGTGCTCCTGCCCTTCGTCGGCCGCGCGGCTTGGCGCGACAGGGCTGCTCTGCGCGAGCACTGGCTAAAGCTTGCCGCACTCGGTGCGCTGGGCATGGT
>NZ_JAELUG010000027.1 GCF_016429255.1 Rhizobium sp. ASV8 | reverse complement strand
GCTTCGAGAAGACCAAAGAGCTCAATCCGCTGGCCACAAGCTATTATGCTCATGTCGTAAGCGCTGAAAAGACCGGCGAGCGCGACATCACCTTCCATTTCGATGAGAAGGGCAATCGCGAGCTGCCTTCGATCCTCGGCCAGCTTACCATCCTGCCGAAGCACTGGTGGGAGGCAAACGGGCCTGATGGCAAGCCACGCGATATCTCCCGCACGACCCTTGAGCCGGTCATGGGGTCCGGCCCGTACAAGATCGCTTCCGTGCAGCCGGGTGCTTCAATCCGCTACGAGTTGCGGGACGATTATTGGGGCAAGAACCTGCCGGTCAATGTCGGCGAGAACAATTTCGGCGCGATAAACTATGTCTATTTCTCAGACAACGACGTCGCGTTCGAGGCGTTTCGGGGCGGTGCTATCGACTACTGGCAGGACAATTCGACAAGCCACTGGGTGACGGGCTACGATTTTCCAGCCGCCAAGGACGGTCGCATCAAGCGTGAAGAGCTTCCCAACTCGCTGCGCTCAGTCGGAATCATGCAGGCGCTCGTTCCCAACATGCGGCGTGATCGCTTCAAGGACGAGCGCGTCCGCGAGGCTCTGAGCTACGCCTATGATTTCGAGGAGATGAATCGGACGCTCGCTTTCGGAAAATTGACGCGTGTCGACAGCTTTTTCTTCGGCACGAAATTCGCCTCGTCCGGATTGCCGCAAGGCGGAGAGCTCGATGTCCTGAACAGCGTCAAGGACAAGGTGCCTGCGGACGTCTTCACAACTCCTTTTGCCAATCCCGTCGGCGGCGACGCGCAGAAAACGCGCGACAATTTCCGCAAGGCCATCTCCTTGTTCAAGGATGCTGGCTGGGTTCTCAAGGGCAACAAGATGGTGAATGCGCAGACCGGCCAGCCGTTTACGCTGGAGCTTCTGCTCGGCAGTGCCTCGCAGGAACGGTCGGTGCTGCCGTACATCCAGAGCCTGAAGCGCATCGGCATCGACGCCAGCATCCGGACGGTCGATACCTCGCAATACATCAATCGCATTCGCAGCTTTGATTATGACATGATCTGGGTCGTGTGGGGACAGACGCTCAACCCCGGCAACGAGCAGGCCGACTACTGGGGCTCGGCCGCTGCCGACCGTCAGGGATCCCGCAACTATGCCGGCATAGTCGATCCCGGCATCGACGCCCTCATCCAGAAGGTGATCTTTGCGAAGGATGTGGCCGAGAAGGACGCGACGGTCAAGGCGCTCGACCGCGTGCTGCTCGCTCACCACTATGTTGTGCCGATGTTCTACGGGACGACAACCAGGATCGCCTACTGGGACAAGTTCGAGCATCTGCCCGAACTGCCCTATTACTCGATCGGCTTCCCCGAGGTCTGGTGGTCGAAAAGCGCCGGAAAGTGAGCCTCTCTTGCAATAAGGGGCTCGCTGCCGCCAAATGCTCGGGCTGATTCGGATAATTTCAAGCTGATATGACTGCGCCGGTTTCAATTCGGCGGAAGGGCCGGCGGAAGGGAATGTGAATTGATCGACAGATGGATTGAGGCGAAGCGGGAAATAGTCCTCTTCGAGGGGGCGGCCGGCTGATGGGCGCCTATATCCTGCGACGCCTGCTGCTGATGATCCCGACCATCGTCGGCATCATGGCGATTTCCTTTACCATCGTCCAGTTTGCGCCGGGCGGGCCTGTCGAGCAGGTCATCGCGCAGCTGACCGGGCAGGGCGACAATGCCAGCGGCCGTCTGTCCGGCGGCACCGACATGCTCGCTCAACAGGCCTTCGACGACAGCAGCTCGAAATATCGTGGTGCGCAAGGGCTCGACCCCGAGCTGATCGCCAAGCTCGACAAGCAGTTCGGCTTCGACAAGCCGCCGCTCGAACGCTTCGGCCAGATGATGTGGAACTATATCCGCTTCGATTTCGGCGAGAGCTTTTTCCGCAATACGACGGTCCTCGACCTCATCGGGCAGAAGCTGCCAGTGTCGATTTCGCTTGGCGTCTGGATCCTGCTCTTTTCCTATACGATCTCCATTCCGCTCGGCATCCGCAAGGCGGTTCAGGACGGATCGACATTCGATGTCTGGACGTCGGGCATCATCATCATCGGTTATGCCGTTCCGAGCTTCCTGTTCGGCATCATGCTGATCGTGCTGTTCGCCGGCGGCTCCTTCTTCGATTGGTTCCCGCTACGTGGCCTCGTCTCCGATAATTTCGCCGATCTCAACTGGTGGCAGAAGATTCTCGATTATTTCTGGCATCTGGTGCTGCCGCTGATTTCGCTGTCGCTCGCAGCCTTCGCCACAACGACGCTGCTCACCAAGAATTCCTTCATCGAAGAGATCAAGAAGCAATATGTCATCACCGCCCGCGCCAAGGGGCTTTCCGAACGGCGCGTGCTTTATGGACATGTGTTCCGAAACGCCATGCTCATCGTCATCGCCGGCTTTCCCGGCGCCTTCATCCACGCCTTCTTCACCGGCTCGCTACTGATCGAGAATATCTTCTCGCTCGATGGTCTCGGCCGTCTGAGCTATCTCTCCGTCGTCCAGCGCGACTATCCGGTGGTATTCGCGACGCTGTTCATCTTCTCGTTGCTCGGCCTCGTCGTCAGCCTCGTTTCCGACCTGATCTACACCTGGATCGATCCGCGCATCGACTTCGAGCGGAGGGATGTGTGATGGACGCAGCCAGCACTCCGGCTTCCACGCCGATCGAAAAGCCGCCGCGCAAGGGCCTGTTCTCGCCGACCAATCTGCGTCGCTGGGAGAATTTCAGGGCGAACCGACGGGGATACTGGTCGCTCTGGATCTTCCTCGTCCTGTTCGTGCTCAGCCTCGGCGCCGAATTCATCGTCAACGACCGGCCGATCCTCATCTCCTACAAGGGCGAGATCCTCGCGCCTGTATTCGTCGACTATCCGGAGGAAAAGTTCGGCGGCTTCCTGGCGCAGACGGACTATCGCGCCCAGGACATTCAGGACGAGATCAATGCCAATGGCTGGATGATCTGGCCGCCGATCCACTATTCCTATCAGACCGCCAATTCCAATCTGCCCACCGGAATGTCTGCGCCGACCCCGCCTTTCTGGGCGATGAGCAAGGAAAAGCGCTGCTCCGGTTATACCGGCGGCATTTCCGACCCGAACTGCAACTGGAGCAATTTCAACTGGCTCGGCACAGATGACCAGGCGCGCGACGTCCTCGCCCGCCTGATCTACGGCTTCCGCATCTCGGTGTTGTTCGGCCTGGCGCTGACCATCTGCTCGGCTGTCGTCGGCGTCTGCGCCGGCGCGATACAGGGCTATTTCGGCGGATGGACCGACCTTTTGATGCAGCGCTTCATCGAAATCTGGTCGTCGATGCCGGTGCTCTACATCCTGTTGATCATCGCCTCGGTTCTGCCGCCCGGCTTCTTCATCCTGCTCGGCATATTGCTGCTGTTTTCCTGGGTGGGGCTTGTCGGCGTCGTACGCGCCGAATTCCTGCGGGCACGCAATTTCGAATATGTGCGTGCCGCCCGCGCGCTCGGCGTCAACAACCGCACCATCATGTATCGCCACCTGCTGCCGAATGCGATGGTGGCAACACTGACGTTCGTTCCCTTCATCCTGTCGGGCTCGATCTCCACTTTGACTTCGCTCGATTTTCTGGGCTTCGGCATGCCGCCCGGCTCGCCGTCGTTGGGTGAGATGATCGCCCAGGGCAAGTCCAACCTGCAAGCTCCGTGGCTTGGGCTTTCGGCCTTCTTCACCATGTCGATCATGCTGTCGCTGCTGATTTTTATCGGCGAGGCCGTGCGCGACGCCTTCGATCCGAGGAAGACCTTCCGATGAGCGAAAACTCCACTCCGCTATTGTCCGTTCGCAATCTGTCGGTCGCCTTTGGTCAGGGCGGACACACCTCGATTGCTGTCGACGGCGTTTCCTTCGATATCCATAGGGGCGAGGTCGTCGCATTGGTCGGCGAATCCGGCTCGGGCAAGTCAGTCTCGGCCAATTCGATCCTGAAGCTTTTGCCCTATCCGGCCGCCAGCCATCCGTCCGGCGAAATCCTGTTCAAGGGCAAGGATCTCTTGCGGGCGTCGGACAACGAGCTGCGCGCCGTGCGCGGCAACGATATCACGATGATCTTCCAGGAGCCGATGACCTCGCTCAATCCGCTGCATTCGATCGAGAAGCAGATCAGCGAGATCCTGGCCCTGCATCAGGGCATGACCGGCGATGCGGCACGCAAGCGCACGCTGGAGCTTTTGAACCAGGTCGGCATCCGCGAGCCGGAAAAGCGCCTCAAGGCTTATCCGCACGAGCTGTCCGGAGGTCAGCGCCAGCGCGTCATGATTGCCATGGCGCTCGCCAACCGCCCGGAATTGCTGATCGCCGACGAGCCGACCACGGCGCTCGACGTGACGGTGCAGGCGCAGATCCTCGAACTGCTGCGCGAACTCAAGGGGCAGCACGGTATGTCGATGCTGTTCATCACCCACGACCTCGGTATTGTCCGCAAATTCGCCGACCGCGTTTGCGTGATGACCAAGGGCCGTATCGTCGAGACGGGCACGGTGGAAGACGTCTTCACCCGACCGCAGCATGACTACACCCGCCATCTGCTGGCCGCCGAGCCGCGCGGCGAGCCGCCGGCGAGCGACAACGGCAAGCCCGTGGTCATGGAAGGCAACGACATTCGTGTCTGGTTCCCGATCAAGGCCGGCTTCATGCGCAAGGTCGTCGATCATGTGAAGGCGGTCGATGGCATTGATCTGAAACTCCGGGCCGGCCAGACGCTCGGTGTGGTCGGCGAATCCGGCTCAGGCAAGACGACACTGGGGTTGGCGCTCGCCCGGCTCATATCCTCCCAAGGGCGCATCAGCTTCGTGGGGAAAGATATAGCCGGCTATTCATTCCGCGAGATGCGGCCGTTGCGCAATCAGCTTCAGGTGGTTTTCCAGGATCCCTACGGATCGCTCAGCCCGCGCATGTCGGTGGGCGAAATCATCGCAGAGGGGCTCAAGGTTCATGAGCGGTCGCTTTCGGCCGACGAGCGCGACAAGCGCGTCTGCTGGGCGCTGGAGGAGGTCGGCCTCGATCCCTCCACTCGCTGGCGTTATCCTCACGAATTCTCCGGTGGCCAGCGTCAGCGCATCGCCATTGCTCGCGCCATGGTGCTGAAACCCCGCTTCGTCATGCTGGACGAGCCGACCTCAGCGCTCGATATGAGCGTGCAGGCGCAGGTGGTCGATTTGCTGCGCGACCTCCAGAAAAAGCATGATCTTGCCTATCTCTTCATCAGCCATGACCTGAAAGTGGTGAAGGCGCTCGCCAACGAGCTGATCGTCATGCGGTTCGGCAAGGTGGTGGAGCAGGGGGCCTCGGCCGATATTTTCCGCGCGCCGCAAGAAGATTACACCAAGGCACTGCTCGCCGCAGCATTCAACATCGAGGCGGTGCCGACCGCCGCCATCCAGCAATAGAGCCCACCGCCATGCCGGCCAAAAGCCCCGTTCTCGTCGACCTCAAATTCGATCCCGCCGCAATCGCCAAATCTCTCGAGACGGCCTTTCCCGATCGCGGCAGCATCAATCTCGCCGACCCTGCCAGCAAGAGCACGGATCTCTCGCAGGTCGACTACGCGTTGCTCTGGAAGCCGGATGCCGATCTTTTTCAGCGCGCACCCAATCTGAAGGTCATCTTCTCCGGCGGCGCCGGCGTCGATTCGATGATGTCCATCGCCGGCCTGCCCAACGTTCCGATCGTCCGCTTCGTCGATCGCAGCCTGACCACGCGCATGAGCGAATGGGTCGTCATGCAATGCCTGATGCATCTGAGGGATGTTCAGGGTCATTTCAGGAACCAGCGCCAGCGCCTATGGGCGCCGCAGCATGGTCCGGAAGCAGCCGATGTTACGGTTGGCGTCATGGGTCTCGGCGTTCTCGGCTGTGATGCGCTTGCGAAATTGAAGGTCATGGGTTTCAACGTCATCGGCTGGTCCCGCACCCAAAAGCAGATCGACGGCACGGAAACCTTCGACGCCAGCGGGCTCGATGCGTTTCTGGGGCGTACCGACATCCTTGTCGGCCTGCTGCCGCTGACACCGGAGACGACCGGGATCTACAACACCTCGCTCTTTACCAGGCTCCGTCGCAACGGCGCCCTGGGCAAGCCGGTCTTCATCAATGCCGGCCGCGGCAAGAGCCAGGTGTCGGCCGATATTGTCTCGGCGATCGGGACGGGCATTCTCGGCGGTGCTTCGCTCGATGTCTTCGCCGTCGAACCGCTGGCAACGGACGATCCGCTCTGGGGCGTAGACGGTGTCATCATCACGCCGCATGATTCCGCAGTGTCGGACGAAAAGGCGCTGATGCGCCACGTCGAGGAGCAGATTGCCCGCTTCGAGCGAGGCGAAGCGCTACAGCATCTGGTGGATCGCAACCTGGGTTACTAAGTCAGTATGGAGTGGCAACCATCGGGCCTTCCGCCTCGGTTGTTGCCAGCGATAGGCTACCGATTTACTCTGGTATCAATTTTCCTTCAGTGGCTGGACTTTCGCTCAACATTTTTTGATAACAACGCACCAGATACGCGTACCGACATGCCCGCTGGCGAGAAGTGAAACGTCGGCAGGCAGGAGACGGGGCAGGAACGACATGACCAAGACGGATATCGCCACCCGCGTCTATAACCACACATGGAAGCTCGATCCGATCGTCCGCAGTCTGATCGATACGGATTTCTATAAGCTTCTGATGCTCCAGATGATCTGGAAGCTCTATCCCGATGTCGACGCCACCTTCTCGCTGATCAACCGCACCAAGAGTGTACGGCTGGCAGAGGCGATCGACGAAAAGGAATTGCGCGAACAGCTCGATCATGCCCGCACGCTGCGGCTTTCCAAAAAAGAGATGATCTGGCTTGCGGGTAACAGCTTCTATGGCCGCGCCCAGATTTTCGAGCCGGAATTCCTCACCTGGCTCTCGAATTTCCAGCTGCCGGAATACGAGCTTTCGAAGCGCGACGGCCAGTATATTCTCGACTTCCACGGCTCGTGGAAGGAAACGACGATGTGGGAAATCCCGGCACTCGCCATCATCAACGAGCTTCGTTCGCGCACGGCGTTGAAGGCGCTCGGGCCGTTTACGCTCGATGTGCTCTACGCGCGCGCCAAGGCGAAGATGTGGGAAAAGGTGGAGCGGTTGCGGGAACTCCCCGGTCTGCGCATCTCCGATTTCGGCACCCGCCGCCGTCATAGCTTCCTCTGGCAGCGCTGGTGCGTCGAGGCGCTGAAGGAAGGCGTGCCGCATGCTTTCACCGGCACCAGCAACGTTCTGCTCGCCATGGATTCCGATCTCGAAGCCGTCGGCACCAATGCGCACGAGCTGCCGATGGTCGCCGCAGCACTTGCCAGGAACGACGAAGAACTCGGCAAGGCGCCTTACAAGGTGCTGCGCGACTGGAACCGGCTCTATGGCGGCAATCTTCTGGTGGTTCTGCCCGACGCTTTCGGCACAGCCTCGTTCCTGCAGCATGCGCCGGAATGGGTGGCCGACTGGACCGGCTTCCGCCCCGACAGCGCGCCGCCCATCGAAGGCGGCGAGAAGATCATCGACTGGTGGAAGAAGATGGGCCGCGACCCCCGCCAGAAGCTGCTGATCTTCTCGGATGGCCTCGATGTCGATGCGATCATCGACACCTACAAGCATTTCGATGGCCGCGTGCGCATGAGCTTCGGCTGGGGCACCAACCTCACCAACGATTTCGCCGGCTGCGCGCCGACGGAACTCAAGGGCCTCAATCCCATATCGATCGTCTGCAAAGTCATCGAGGCCAACGGCCGCCCGGCGGTCAAGCTCTCGGACAATCCGCAAAAGGCGACAGGCGATCCTGCTGAGGTCGAGCGCTACCTGAAATTCTTCGGCGCGGAAGATCGGGTCGATCAGGACGTGTTCGTTTAGGGCCTTTGGAGCATTTCTAGGAAAAGTGCGCAGCGGTTTTCCGTTTGGAATGCGCGAGAAAACAAGAAGGTAGAGCGTTTCCGGCTAGAGAGTTATTTTCGCGAGCGGCGTCAGTGGCGGATTGCCGCTTCCATGCGGCCGACACGCCGGAACAGGGTCCACTTGCCATTCTCCCAGCGATATTGATCCGGTGAAATGACGTAGGCCACGTCGCTAAGATCGGCGCTGATCAGCTCCAGAAGCTGCAGGCCTTCGGTATCCTTCTCATGGGTGAAGAAGACCTTGTCGCGGGACAGGAACGCGGCGATCGGCGCAGCGCCACTCGATTGTTCCTGAATCTGCGCCCAGAAATTCGGCAGGAAGGCGACGCTGGATTCGAACTGGCCATCCACCTCGACATATTGAAACTTGCTGCGCCTGGCGATCTGCAGGCCCGTCTTGGAGAGGAATTTCTGCAGGTTGCTCTGCGCCAGTTCAGCCAGCTCCCGCGTATCGATGCCCCAGTCCTCCAGCGCTGTCGACATCACATAACTGACGCTTGTCTCGCCATTGACCACGAAGAGTTTGATCAGGCCTTCTGCCTCCTCGAGATAGACGAATTGCGGCGGATCGGGGTCGTCCTTGACGGCATGCATCATCTGCTGCCGAGCAACGTCGATGAAATCGCGCGCCTTCAGCACGGGCAGCACTTTGCTCAGCTCGCTGTTGTCCTCCATGGTTTCGGCCATGTTGAGATAGTTCAACAGCGCATGGGCGCGAGCCGGGCCACGCTTTTCCCTGAGTGCCAGCAAAGCGTTGTTGAGGAACTTCGTCATCGTATCGCCGTTGCGTCCGTGCAGCGTCAGACTGCCGGCCGCAGTGTCGTAATCGATCCTGATCAGATCGCCGAAAAACGGCAGCCGCTCCTGCAGATAGGCCGCGAAACGGGCTTCATCCTGCAAGGCTTCGTCGGGGATGTTGAGATCCAGCGTTTTTATGGACGCCGTGTCGGGCGGTTTGGGTTCAGGCAACCAGTTTTCAACCTGCCTGCCTTTGCCGAAAAGCTTTTTCAGGAAATTGAACAAAGCACGTCCTCAAGCATTGAACGATCCCTACCGTAGAACCTAGCGCGGCAGTCGCTCCGGGGCAATGCCGAGGCGGCGATGTGCGCAGCGGTAAGTGCCTGCTTGCCCGCGGGAAAAAGGCGTATAATCTGCACGAAAGCGGACTGATCGGTTCGATCGTCGGAGGGGCAGCGCGCATGATGAATGTCGGGGGTGGCAGGCTGTCGTTCAGGGCGCTGCTTTTGTGTCTTTTCGCATTGGTCGCTCCTGCTTCGACATTCGCCCAAAGCTCCTCTGCCGCCCAGCCGGCGGCGCCGCCGCCCGACAAGGTTCGCGAACTCATCCAGTTGATGAGCGAGCCGGACGTGCGGCAATGGCTCACATCGCAAATGAACAACCAGCCAGTCGCCACGGCTACCCCTTCGCCTGCAAACGACGACCAGATGTCCGTTCTCTCGGGAATGCTCACCCACACACGGCGCCACTTCGCGATCGTGTCGGGCGCCGCGATGACCTTACCTTTTCAGGTGATGACGGCGTCCGAGAAGCTGGAGGATGAGGGCCGCACGGTCGGGGTCCTGCGCATTGTCATCCAGGTCGTCATTCTTTTTTTCCTGGGGCTGGTGGCGGAACTTGCCGTCGCTCGCTTCATCAATTTCAGGCGCGAGCAGCGCGCGGGGGCTGCAACGAGCACAGAGACGG
Organism: Rhizobium sp. ASV8; assembly: GCF_016429255.1. Lineage (GTDB taxonomy): Bacteria > Pseudomonadota > Alphaproteobacteria > Rhizobiales > Rhizobiaceae > Rhizobium. The sequence continues at coordinate 50,143 of NZ_JAELUG010000027.1, read as the reverse complement.
AGCTGCAGGCTGCACGATTCCAGTTTCTGGGCGGGGTCGTGCCCGCCATCATCCACGGTATGGTGACCCTTATTCCGCTTCTGGCCTTCGATTGGCCGCCGGTGATCGAAAGCTTTGCGATCGCCTGTGTCATCGCTCTGGTTTCCATCAGGTTGGCATTTGCCATCGGCAAGCTGCTGATGGGGTTGATCGCCATGCGTCGGGCGAACGATGTTCTGGATGAGGACGGCGGCACGGCGCGCATAGCCGAAAGGCGGCGCGTGGCGACGTACTGGTATCGGCGATGCATGGTGTTCAGCACCTACTTCGCCTGCGGTTGGGCCATCATGCAGGCCGTCACTTCGCTCGGCTTTTCAGGCGGCGCGCGCGATCTTATCGGCTACGCTCTCGGTATTGGCCTCTTTCTGATTGCCGTGGCCGCCGTCTGGTCCAGGCCCGTCCCGCAGAACAGCCGCGGAACGAGGACAATTTCCTGGCTGCTGACAATTTTCTTCGCGGCACTTTGGGGCTTGTGGGTCGCCGGCTTCGACGGCCTTCTTTGGCTTGGTATCTATGCGATCCTGCTGCCGCGCGTTCTCTCGGTATCCACACGGGCAATCGAGGCGCTGCATGATGCGGCGGATGGTATTTTCGGTACCGGCAAGTTGGCCGCAGTGCTTCTCGATCGCGGCGTGCGCGCGTTGATCATCACGTTTGCGGCCCTTTGGCTCGGAAAGATGCTGGGCGTCGAGGCGCATGCGATGATGAGCGGCAGCGAATCCGCTGTTGGCAGAATTGCACGCGGCATTCTCGGCGGCATCGTCATTCTGCTGATCGCCGATCTCGTCTGGCAACTGGCGAAAACCTATATCGACGGCAGGGTGATGCAGTCCCTGCCGGCCGTCAGCGACAGCGAAGAGATGAGAGCGAGCCGCGCGCGGCTGCAGACGTTGCTGCCGATCTTCCGCAACATTCTTGCGGTCGTGATCGGCATCATCGCCGTGATGATGGTTCTATCGGGCCTCGGCGTCCAGATCGGACCGCTGATCGCCGGCGCCGGTGTCGTCGGCGTTGCTGTCGGTTTCGGGGCGCAGACGATCGTCAAGGACGTGATCAGCGGCATATTCTACCTGTGGGACGATGCATTCCGTATCGGTGAATATATCGAAAGCGGCCATTACAAGGGCGTGGTGGAATCCTTCAGCCTGCGCTCGGTCAAACTGCGTCACCAGCGCGGACCGCTGGCAACTATTCCCTTCGGCTCTCTCGGCGCGGTCAACAACATGAATCGCGACTGGGCGATCGATAAGATCATCGTCAAGGTCACCTATGACACCGATCTGGTGAAGCTGAAGAGGATCATCAAGGACATCGGCCAGCGCCTGCTCGAAGATGAGGATCTGAAGCCCAGCATCATTCAGACGCTGAAGATGAAAGGGGTCGAGCAGTTCGGTGACTTTGCCATCGAAATCAGGCTGGCGATCACCGCCAAGCCCAACGATCTTTCCGTCATCCGCCGCAGCGCATTGATCCTGATAAAGCAGGCCTTCGACGAGAACGGCATCCAGTTCGCCCTGCCGACCGTGCAGGTTGCCAGCGACAAGGACGCCACGGCTGCTGCCGCGCGGCAGCTTATCCAGATGCGGGCCGCCGGCGTCGATGGCGAGCAACCTGCGGGCTGAGGATGCTGCTTCTTGCGGCGTTTGCGGATTCGTTTGCCGGGAAATCAGCGTTTCGGCGGGGCGGTGCTGCCACGCACCACCAGGGTGACGTCGATCATCTCGCGCTTCGCCGGCACAACATCATCGAGAACCGCTTTGACCGCCCGTCGCGCGATCTCGGCAAAGGGTTGCGCCATTGTCGTCAGGCCCGGCTCCACCATGCCGCCCTCCGGTACGCCATCGAAGCCGATGACGGAGACGTCTCGCGGAACCGAAAGGCCGCGTGCCCGCAGCCAGTTGATTGCCAGCAGAGCAATGTTGTCGGACATGGCGAGGATCGCTGTCGGGGGCTCGGATGCTGAAAATAACATCTCGAGCCCGGCTTCGACGCTCGGCTTGTCGTTGATCGTCTCATAGATCGGCACAAGCTCGCGCGGGATCCCGAAGCCTTCGAGAGCCTGCCAATAACCAAGCGCGCGATCGCGCGAGGTGGAGTAGATCGCTCGCGTGGCTTCCGCGACGCTGACCGGCCCGACATGATCGTCGGAAAGTTCGGTCGCGAGCACGGCAAAACGCCTGTGACCCAGTTCCGCCAGATGGCGGGCAGCGACGGCAGCGCCGCCCATATTGTCGACGCTGATCGAGGCGATCGACGGATCGTCGTCATTCAAGGCGAGGGCAACGAAGGGCAATTGTCGCTCGCGGGTCAGCTGCACGAGTTTTTCCCCGCCTTCGACGCAGAGCAGGATAAAGCCGTCTACCAAGGCGCTTTTGATGTTCCAGTCCAGCTTATGCCGGTCCTTGGCCGAAACCAGAGCGAGGCCGGTGCCATTGGTATCGCAGATCTGGGCGACGGACGCCAACAGGGCTCTGGCCCAGGGATCGTCAAAGAAGTAGGCAAGCGGTTCCACAGCCGCGACACCGATGGCATTGACCTTTCCCGCCCGCAGCAGGCGTCCCGTCAGACTGGGGCCGGCGTAGCCGAGCCGCTTGGCCGTTTCGAGCACGTGCTCGCGTACCTCTTCGCGCACCACATCCGGCCGGCTGAAAACATTGGAGGCGGTTCCCTGCGATACGCCCGCCGCCTTGGCGACATCGGCGAGCCTGATAGTGCCCTTGGCCAATTCAATCTCCCTCATTCGGGAGGCATCCTAGCAATGAAGTTGTATCGATTCAATTCTGCTTGACGGCTGACTTTCTAGGCCTATTATTGAATCGATTCAAACGACAGATGCGCTGTGAAATTGAATCGATTCAAAATGAGAAACGACGATGTTGACCAATGACCTGTTCAGGGATCTCTATCATGATCGCTGGGGTGACCCCGCCAATCCGAACGCAGTCGAACCGCCTCCAGCAGAAGCTCGGGGCGGCGGCGAACCGGGTATTCTTGGCAGGCTCGCGAACCATTTTCGTCGCCGGCGCGATCGCCCGTCGGCATGGTCCTTCACCATCTCCGCTGAAACCTCCGGGATGGACCGCAAACATGAGGCTCGCGATCATCGCCAGAGTGAGGATCCGAAGTTCCTCACTCTGGCCAAGGCTCTCTCACGAAATTGCTAGAGTGGTTTGGAGATTTCGCAAACGTCGACGCGCCCTAGAAATTCTCTTTGTAGGGCCGCAAGTCCAGCTCCTGCGTCCAGGCGGAAGGATGCTGCCGATGGATGTGCCAGTAGCTCTCGGCGATGGCATCGATATTGAGCAAGCCGTCCGCATCCATATCCGGACGCCACAGGCGCAACCGTTCTCCGTCTATGCCGCCGTCGATGATGGTATGGGCGACGTGCAGACCGAGCGGTCCGAACTCCCGCGCCATGCTCTGGCTGATCATGCGGAGCCCGGCCTTGGCGGCGGCGAACTGCGCATAGCCCGCCTTGCCGCGCAGGCTAGCGGAAGCGCCGGTAAAGATCATCGTGCCGCGGCCGAGCGGTGCCAGATGCCGCGCCGCCTCGCGCCCGACGAGAAAGCCGCCGAAGCAGCAGATGCGCCAGAACTCTTCGAATTGCGCGGCGGTCAGGTCGCGAAAGCCGATCGGGCGGTTGATGCCCGCATTGAAGACGACGAAATCGGGCGCCGCGATGTCATCCCGAGCCGCAAAAGCGCGCTCGAACAGCCGCACGACGGCGGCCTCGTCCGTTGCGTCCGTTTCGATGGCTTCGGCACTGCCACCGGATGCTCTGATGGTGTCGGCGACCTTATCGATCTTCGCCGGTGTCCGCCCGGCAATGAAGACATGATAGCCCTTGCCGGCGAGAAGCCGACAGAGCGCAGCGCCCAGCCCCTGTTCCGCTCCCACTCCGACGATGACGGCGCTTGGCGTGCTCATTCTGCGGCCTCCATGGCGTCATCGAGCGACGGATAGTCGGTATAGCCCTCGGCGCCGCCGCCATAGAAAGTGGGACGATGATAAGGGTTGAGGGGAGCGCCGCGCCGGATACGTTCCGGCAGGTCGGGATTGGCGATGAACAGGCGACCGAAGGCGATTGCATCGGCATGGCCGGCGGCAAGAGCTGCTTCTGCGGTGTCGGGCCGGAAGTTTCCGGCCACGATCAGCTTGCCCGACCATGCCGGTCTGAACAGTTCCGCCGCCGAGGGCACGTTTTTGTGGTCGACTTCGGCTTGGCCCGCGCCGCTGGCGCGGGGTTCGATCAGGTGCAGATAGGCAAGATGCAGCCGGTTCAGCTCTCGAATGACATGACCGTAGAGCCGTAGCGGATCGTCCTCGCCGCTATCATTGGCAATGCCGAATGGCGAGAGACGGACGCCGACGCGATCCGGACCCCAGACCTTGGAAACGGCTTCGACCACTTCGAGCAGCAGCCGCGTGCGGTTCTCGATCGAGCCGCCATATTGGTCGGTCCGCTGGTTTGTCCGTGCCTGCAGGAACTGTTCGATGAGATAGCCGTTGGCGCCATGGATCTCGACGCCGTCAAAGCCGGCTTGCTTCGCATTGGCTGCTGCCTGGGCGTAAATGTCGATCAGCAGCGATATCAGATCGATGTCGATCGCCTGCGGAGTCTCGAAGGGCACGCGTTCGAACGACGCGGTGAAGGCCTGCCCTCTGGCGGCGATGGCCGAAGGGGCAATAGGCAGAGCGCCATCGGGCTGATGCGAGGAATGAGAGATGCGGCCGACATGCCAGAGCTGCAGGAAGATCTTGCCGCCCTTGCGATGAACCGCATCCGTAACCGTCTGCCAGCCGGCAATCTGTTCGGGCGTATGGATGCCGGGTGTTGCCGGCATGCCTTGGCCCACGAGAGAAACCGGCGAGCCCTCGGAAATGATCAGGCCGCCCTCGGTTGCACGCTGCGCGTAATATTCGGCATTCAGCGCTGAGGGGACGTTACCCGGCTGGCTTGCCCGCATGCGTGTCAGTGGCGCCATGATGACGCGATGCGCCAGCTCATAAGGGCCGATAGCAAGCGGTGAAAACAAATTGACTGTCATGAAATTCTCCTGCCTGGAGCCAAAATTGCTCCCCGGGGCGGAAGGGCCTGTCAGCGGCGATTCGGTCTCGGGAGTGTCGAATAAGATGATGGTCATCATTTATTCCAACAATCGGACGTGCGCAACTGAATCTCGTATTAGGCCGAAATCCGAGCGAGGAATGCGAGTAGGCCGGCATTGAACTGTGCCGGGCGTTGCAGTGGCGCGAAGTGGCTGACCCCGGGCAGGAAAATCATTTCTGCGCCGGGAATGTGCCGCACGAGATAATCTGCATGTTCTTGCTTGATGAACTCGTCATGCTCGCTTTGCACGATGGCGACGGGTATGTGGATCTCGGCGAGATCGGCGACAGTGTAGTTCGGCTCCGTTCGCTGCATCAGGCTGACGGCCTCGACGAAGGCATCGAATTTGTCAGGCGTGGCCGACAAGGCGTCATAATCCTTCGTGTGCCGCGAAAAACAGCGCTCGATAATCGGCGTCGCCACGAATTCCTTCGTGCCGCTGGGGTCCATGTTGCAGGCGAAGAAGAACACTCCGGAAATCCGTTCCGGATGGGTACGCCCGAGGATCATGCCGATGCAGGCGCCGTCGCTCCATCCGGCAACGGCTGCCTTTTCGATCTTCAGCCTGTTCATTACGGCCAAAACGTCGGAGGCCATCAGCTCGTAGGTGTAGAGACGGTCGTCGCGCGTGCTGCGACCGTGACCCCGGCTGTCGATGACGATGACTTGATGGCCGGCTTCGACCAGCGCCGGCACCTGATAACCCCAGTTACCACTGTTGCCGAGGCCGCCGTGGAGGAGGATCACCGGAGCACCGTTGCCGTAGGATGCGTACCAGATGCGGGCGCCGTCGTTATCGACATGACCCTGCGTTGGCGTATCCGGTAAAGGAGCTGCCCCATCTGCCTCGAATCGATCGAGATCGTCGTCGCGAACTTCCATGATAACCTCCCAACAGGCTGCTCCTCCAGGCCGCAGTGCGAGCGAACCTATTCGATCCGCGGCGGCTTTTCCAATGTAGGTCGTGGTTTTGTCGCTGCCAGATGCTCGAAAAGATTGCGGGCAGGCTGCGGAAGATCGTCCAGCGAACGGGCACAGACCGAAAGTCTGCGTGTCGCCCAGTCGTCGGCAAGGCGGCATACGGCAATGCTCACGGAGCGGCTGCAGCGCCGTGCGGCTGCTTCGGGCACGATGCCGAGACCGATGCCATGAGCCGCCATCTCGCAGATGCTCTCGAAGGTCCGCAGCCGCACACGCATCTTCAGCCTCGTGCCGAGCCTCGCGGCCTGCGCATCGATGTGTTCCTGCAGTGCTCCGCCGGCAATCCCGATGAAATGCTCATGCAGAATATCGGCGAAAGCGACCCGCTTCGTTGCGGCATGCGGATGATCGCGAGGCATGACCACGGCGAGCCTGTCGGTCGCGAAGGGCTGCAGTAGCAGGCCGGTCGTATCGACTGCGTCGGAGAGGATGCCGATGTCGGCCAACCCAACCGAAACGGCCCTGGCGATCTCGCCACTTTGGCGTTCCTTGAGTTCGATGTCGACTCGCGGATGCCCTGCCATCCAGGGGGCAAGGCGCTTGGGTAGGAACTCGGTGATTGAGGCGGTGTTGGCGAGAAGCCGGATCGTTGCCCGGAGGCCGCTTGCATGTTCGCCGAGTTCGCCGCGCATCTGCGCCAATTGACGTTGGATCAGGCGGGCGTGATGCACCAGCGCCTCTCCGGCCGGCGTCGGACGGACGCCGCGCCGCCCGCGCTCCAGCAGCTGCACGCCGCCATTGGCTTCCATATCGCGCAGCCTCTCGCTGGCAGCTGGCAATGAGAGGCCGACATCGGCGGCTCCATGCGTGATGCTGCCGGCATCAACGACGGCGAGGAAGAGGCGAAGGTCGGTCAGATCGAAACGCATGCCCGAAGACTACCGCATATTCAGCCTTCGGTATAGCCGAAGCCTGCCTTCGCATCATCCGCATTGTCCGACCTTCCGGATTTGCTAGGGAAGGGGCATGATGGAACATTCGACATCGCTTGTTGTCGCGATCTTCGCGACCTTCTTTGCTGCAGGCATCGTCAAGGGCGTGACCGGCATGGGGCTGCCGACGGTGGCGATGGGCGTGCTCGGCGCATTGATCTCGCCCCTCGCCGCAGCGAGCCTGTTGATCGTGCCGTCCTTCGTGACCAATGTCTGGCAGCTGCTTGCAGGACCGAGCTTCGGCAAACTTGCGCGCCGGTTCTGGCTGCTGACCGCCTTGGTCGTGGCTGGCACTTTCGCCGGCTCATCCTTGCTTGTCAGCGGCAATTCGCTCGTCACGACGGGTGCTTTGGGCGCAGCTCTCGCCCTTTATGCCGCCCATGCTCTGCTTGCCCGCCAGCTTCGTGTACCCGCGAAACTGGAGCCGTTGATGTCGCCCGTCATTGGCCTGGTAACGGGCCTTCTGACGGGGGCAACCGGCGTCTTCGTCGTGCCCGCGGTCCCCTATCTTCAGGCGCTCGGCCTTGAGAAGGATGACCTGGTTCAGGCGCTTGGCCTTTCCTTCACTGTTTCGACGGTGGCGCTTGCCGGAGCACTCGCCTGGCACGGCGCCTTTCGCATCGACAATCTGGCGATGTCCGCCCTTGCGATCATTCCGGCGCTGGCCGGCATGTGGGCGGGACAGATCATCCGCAATCGCGTCTCCCCGACAACCTTCCGCCGCTGGTTTCTGGTCTGCCTTCTGGTGCTTGGCGCCGAAATGGTCATCAAAGCAGTTCTCTAGGTCACGCAGCTATTGTCCAACGGCTTGGTGCCTTCCCATATGCTCGGGAGTTTCTCTCAGGCGCCGGAGCGATTGATCGATGGAAAAAGAGCGGCACGAGCTTGGCGATCATCATCGGGCGGATGCGCTCGTCGTCGTTGATGTGCAGAGCGGCTTCGTACAAGGGCCGCAAGCCGTGCCCGGTCATGAGTTGCTGCTATCGGCGATCACCGTACTGCTGACTCAAGCGCGCAACGCCGGCGTGCCGGTGGTATTCCTGCAGAATGACGGTCCGCCAAATGCCGTGGACGCGCCGTTTCAAGCTGGATGGGAGCTGCATTTTCCGCTTCTTGCCGGTGAGAGAGTGGTCCGAAAGGTCGGGGATGACGGGTTTGAAGACACCGATCTCGACAGCATTCTCAAGGCCTCGGGCGTGCGCGATCTCGCCATCTGCGGCCTGCTTTCGGACATGTGTGTTGCCGCCACGGCGCGGGCTGCGCTGGAGCGCGGCTATGGCGTGCTGCTCCCGCATGATGCGCATGCCACCTATGACATCCCGGCCGGACCGGGCTCAGAGGGCGTTCCGGCCGTAATGGCGGCGCGAGCCGCAGAATGGTCGCTTGGTGATGAGGTGCGCATCTGCGCCTCGGCGCTGGATGTCAGCTTCAAAGGGCACGTCTAGTCTGGAAATTTCCTTCCTTCGACGCGGCACTTGATTGTTGTTTCGAATCGTAATAATTGAAGTTACATGAAAAGAGACAGCCGCCTTTCTTCCGTTCTTCACGCTCTTCTCCATATGGCAGAGCAGGATGGTCCCGTCACATCCGAGACCCTGGCGCAATGCATGAACACCAATCCGGTCGTCGTGCGGCGCACCATGGGGCTGCTGCGTGAGGTCGGCATCGTCAACTCCGCCAAGGGACACACGGGTGGCTGGACGATTGCGGCCGATCTCGGCGCAGTCACCTTGCGCCAGTTGCACGAGGCTCTCGGCGAACCCGCCGTTTTTGCCATCGGCAATCGCAACGAAACGCCCGAATGCCTCGTGGAGCAGGCGGTCAATTCCGTGCTCGACGACGCCTTCGCCGAGGCCGAGGCGCTGCTGCTCAAACGTTTTGAAACCGTCACCCTCGCCGATCTCGCCGCCGATTTCGCGCGGCGCCATGCGGAGTGGCGCGAAACAAGGACCATATCATGAGCCACGACGTCATCGTCATCGGGGGCAGTTACGCCGGAATGGCGGCCGCCCTCCAGCTTCTTCGTGCCCGTCGCAAGGTGCTGGTCATCGATGCCGGCCAACGCCGCAACCGTTTCACGGAGGAGTCTCACGGCTTTCTCGGTCAGGACGGTGTCGATCCTGCCGAGATTGCCGCAAAGGCGCGCGAGCAGCTTCTGGCCTATCCGACACTGACCTGGGTCGAGGGCAATGCCGAGCGAGCCGAGGGCGAGAAGGATGCATTTGTTGTCACGACCGCCGATGGTGCCCGTCATGACGGCCGCCGGCTTCTCTTTGCGACGGGTGTGGCCGATACGCTGCCGGCCGTCGAGGGGCTTGGCGAGCGCTGGGGCAAAAGCGTCTTCCACTGCCCCTATTGCCACGGCTACGAGCTCGATCAGGGTCGCATTGGCTGCATCGCCACCGGCCCGATGTCCCTGCATCAGGCGCAGCTGCTGCCGGAATGGGGCGATGTAACGCTCTTTCTCAATGGCTCCTTCGCTCCGGATGCCGAGCAGCGGGCAGATCTCGCCGCGCGTGGCGTGACCATCGAGGAAACGCTCGTCGCAGGGCTGGAGGGGAAGGCGGATGTGCGCCTGAGCGATGGTCGCCTGCTGCCGTTTGCCGGGCTCTTCACTGCGTCGCGGGTTGCGCCGGCGAGCCCGATTGCGGAGCATCTCGGCTGCGCCATCGAGGCCACGCTTTTCGGCACGCAGATCCAGACAGATGCCGCGAAGGAAACCACCATCTCCGGCGCTTTTGCTTGCGGTGATGCCGCGCGCATCCCGCATTCGGTGACGCTGGCAGTTGGTGATGGCGCCTGGGCCGGCGCACAGTTGCATCGGTCGCTGGTGTTTTAAGTCGAAGCACTTTCAGGAAAACCGTACAGTGGTTTTCCGTCCGGAAAGGACAAAGCATCAGGCTGGGCGCTTGGGCCCTCCTATGTCTCTTCGGGTATTCTCACGATAACCGTTTCATCCGGGCCGATGAGCCGGCCGTCCTGCGCCCTGATGTCGAGGTGCACGGGCTGTCCGCTTGCACGATCCACCAAGAGCGAATGGTCTTCCGCCGGTTCAAAAAGATGGCGCTCGCCGAACTGGCGCAACGCCACCATGACCGGGAAGAGATCTTTCCCCATCGCCGTCAACCGATATTCCATGCGGGCGCCACCTTCGCTTGTCGGAACAAGTTCCAGGATGCCGCTTGCCACCAGCGTCTTCAGGCGCTCGGTGAGGATGTTCTTGGCGATACCGAGGCTCTTTTGAAACTCGCCGAAGCGCGTCAGCCCGTCGAAGGCATCGCGCACGATCAGCAGCGACCACCAGTCGCCGATCACATCCAGTGAGCGCGCGCTCGGGCAATAATCGCCTTTGAGGCTCTTTCGCGCCACCATTCCCTTAGCCTCCCACGCATTTTGCACGCAAGATTGGTTGCATTATTAAACCAACACTGCTATTCGATGTTTAGTTTCGTTATTAAACCGAAAATACGGGAGTTTGCAATGACAATCAGGCAAGACGTGCCGCCGGCGGGCGGCGCGAAGGATATTGTGCGTCTCGATTCCGCTCAGGCGACCGCCGCCAAGGGCCAAACCGAGGCGTCGTCTGCGGACATTGCAGGCCGCGCGCCGCTGATGCGCCTGACCATCCTGCTGTTTGCGGTTGCCAGCGGCCTGGCGGTTGCCAATGCCTATTTCGCCCACCCGCTTCTCGATGTCATGGCAGACGATCTCCAGCTCTCGCGTACCGTCGCCGGCCTCATCGTCGGCGCAACGCAGCTTGGTTACGGGCTCGGCCTGATCCTGCTTGTGCCGCTTGGCGACCTCGTCGATCGGCGCAAGCTGATCGTCGTACAGTCGATGCTGACCGTGGTTGCCCTGGTCTGCGTCAGCGTTTCCAGCAATGCGACGATGCTGCTGGCGTCCATGGCGGCCGTCGGCTTCCTGGCCGTGGTGACGCAGGCGCTGGTCGCCTATGCCGCGAGCCTTGCGCATCCCTCCGAGCGCGGTCACATCGTTGGCATGGTCACCAGCGGCATCGTGCTCGGCATTCTTCTGGCGCGAAGCGTTGCCGGAACGCTCACCGACCTCTCCGGCTGGCGGACGGTCTATATCGTATCGGCATTGCTGACGCTGGTGATCGCATTCCTGTTGTGGCGTGCCTTGCCGCGGCAGGAGAAGCCGAAATCGAGCCTTTCCTATCTTGACCTCATCCGTTCTCTGGCGACGCTGCTGGTCGAAGAACCCGTTTTACGCATCCGCGCCGTTATCGCCATGCTGATCTTCGCCAATATCACCACGCTGCTGGCGCCGCTTGTCTTGCCGCTGACCGCACCGCCTCACTCCATGTCGCATACGGAGGTCGGCTTGTTCGGCCTTGCGGGAGCGGCGGGCGCGCTCGGAGCCGTCCGGGCAGGGCGCTGGACCGATCGCGGTCATGGTCAACGCGTCACCGGCATCGCGCTTGCATTGATGTTATGTGCCTGGCTACCGATCTCGATGCTGGACCATTCGATCCTCTGGCTTGTTATCGGCGTCCTCGTCATCGATTTCGGCCTTCAGGCAACGCATGTCGCCAATCAGGGTATGATCTATCGCGTCAGGCCGGAAGCGCAAAACCGTCTCACCGCAGCCTATATGGTGTTCTATTCGATCGGCAGCGCCATCGGCTCCTCGACGTCGACCATCATCTACGCCCATGCGGGATGGACCGGTGTCTGCTTCTCTGGCGCCGCCATCAGCCTGGTGACCCTTCTTTTCTGGGCGCTGACCCTGCGGGCGACGCCGGCCATCGCGACGCAGAAGATCGGCGGAAATGGCGCCTAAGAACCGGCCATACATGGATGCCAATAGCTGATACTAGCGGGTCAAGGTCGACGGCAGTTCCTCCTCCAGCAGGGAGAGGACTGCTCGTATCCGGGGCGCCACCGGCCTCGCCGCCGGGTAGAGCGCATGCAGATCGAACCCCGGCACGGTAAATCCAGGCAGCAGCGGTATCAGTTTGCCGCTCGCAAGATCCTCAGCGCAAACGGGCTGCTGCAAGACGCCGATGCCGGCGCCATCCAGCAGCAAGTCATGCAGCGGCCGCCAGTGGCTTGTGCTGAGGACGATGTTGATGGCGGCGAGTTCTTCTTGCCGATCCGCGGAAATCAGCGGAAGTCGCGCGCCGTTGAAGAGGCCGGAAACTCGAAGAAAAGGATGGTCGATGAGTTCGCAGGGGTTTGCGGGCGCACCACGCCGCTCGAGATAGCCCGGCGACGCCACCAGCACACGCCCGACATGGCCAAGCTTACGAGCAATGAAATTACCTTCTCCAAGATCGCCGAGACGCAGGGAGATGTCGACGCCCTCCGTCACGGGATCGACGATCCTGTCGTTGAGCACCAGATCGATCTTGAGCTCAGGGTGGCGTTCGCGCATCCGCAGCAGGATTGACGGCAACATGACCTCGCCGACGCCGTGCGGCGCGGCGATCCTGAGCGTGCCGCGCAACGGCTGATCGCCATTCGCAACGGCCAGAGCATCGCTCGCGGCGTCGAGAACCTGTTTGCTGCGTTCGTAGAAGGCGAGGCCGGTATCGGTAACGGAGAGCTTGCGTGTGTTTCGCAGCAGCAGCCGTGAGCCCAGATATTGCTCCAGCCGATCAATGCGCTCGCTGACGGCGGGCTGGCCCATGCCGAGGTCGCGGGCGGCGGCCGACATGCTGCCGCGTTCCACCACCCTGACATAGACGCGCATCGCCACCAATAGATCCATGCCGGCAATATATCGGCTCAGCCGATAAATGTAAGTGGACGATGCCGCCTAGTGGCCGGCATGCCGATCGTCGAAACAAGGGGGCGACACCAACGGTATCTTCGAACGGCAGGCAGGGTGATGAGCGAGATCAGGCTATATATGTTTCAGTCAGGCACTCAGAAATGCAAAGTCCATGACATCAGGATGGGCGAGGGGGGTGGCGCCGATTATGAAATACCGGTGCCCTGGTTTCTGCTCGCTCATCCCAAGGGTAACGTCATCATCGACGGCGGGTTGGCAGCTGAGGGCCTGGTGGATCCGCGCGGCTATTGGGGCGATGGCGTCGACAGCTACAAGCCTTTTATGACTGGGGAACAGGGATGCGTTGCGCAACTGGCGAGGCTCGGCCTTTCGCCCGACGATGTTCGCTTCGTCGTTCTGTCTCATCTGCATTCGGACCACACCGGAGCCATCGGCCGTTTCCCCAATGCAACCCACGTCGTCCAGCGTCGGGAGTATGAATATGCCTTTGCGCCCGATTGGTTCGCGGCCGGCGCCTATGTCCGCCGCGATTTCGACCGTCCGGGTCTGAAATGGCAATTCCTGGAGGGCAGCGTCACAGATGGCTACGACCTCTATGGCGATGGCACACTCAGGATGATTTTCACGCCGGGCCATAGCGTTGGCCACCAGTCCTTCCTGCTGCGCCTGCCGAAATCGGGGGCTATTCTGTTGACCGTCGATGCCGCCTACACGCTGGACCATTGGAACGAAAAAGCCCTTCCCGGTTTCCTTACGTCCACTGTGGAGACGGTGCGCTCGGTTCAAAAGCTCCGCGTGCTGGCGGAGCAGTCAGGCGCCATGATCGTTACGGGTCATGATCCCGAAGGCTGGCCGCAATTCAGGCATGCGCCAGCCTATTATGACTGACGCATGTGCCGTTAGGGCGGCAAAGGCTTTTTGTTTCTCCCGCTGGTTCGGAGGAAACGACGCTAGGCTGTTTTCCTCGGAATTGCTCCATGATCGCCAGCGCTCGATGCACTGCTTTCGAAGAAGGCTCTTCGATGTTGGCGAACCCATTCCTCTATGCCGGTCGGCCGGAAATCCTTGAGCTCGGATCCCGCTTCGAACGGGCGCGAGAGTATAGCATCCGCTTCGTCCGGATTAGATGCGAAGAAGCGGAACTTGGACGCGACGCGGCGCCCTGTTCCCGGTCCCATTGCTGCATCCACATCTCTCTCGAATTCATCGAGCGGCTGGGCGCGATAGGTGATCTGGCGCCCCAACCATAGGCTCATCCGCGATACCAACTCCTTACCTGTCACGCTGTCTGGCCCGGCGATGCGATAATCGCCGGAATGGATGCCGTGTGCGAGCAGGGTCATGGCCGCGCGGGCGCAATCGTCGACCGAAGTCCAGGCGATGCGCTGGGATTCCGCGATCGGTGGCGCGAAAACACCCTCCTCGACGATATCTTTCAGGGCGGATGGTTTCAGCAGATTGTCGAGATACATGGTGGGACGCACGATGCAGAACGGCAGGTATGATCGGCGGACAATATCCTCGATCATCGCATTGGCGACGAAGCTCGGTTCCTCGCAAGGCGCGGGACGACTGCCGCTTGCGAGCTTCAGGACAACGGATTTCAGGCCGCATGCGATCGACGCCGATACCGCATTCTCGGCCTGGATGCGCATGTCGTCCTGCGATCCGATGGGAATTTGCATCACGGCATGGGCGATGCCGGCGCCGGCGGCGCGAAGCGAGGCGGGATCGCGAAGATCCCCTTCGACAAGTTCGACGCCAATGGCGGGGAGCGCCGGGACGCGTTTGCGATCCCGAACGAGCGCTCTCACCTTAAAGCCCCGGCGAAGCGCAGCGCGAACGACGGCGCCGCCCTGCACGCCACCGGCGAGATAGATGAGGATGGGTTGGGATTTATCGATAGCAGACATGAAACAACTCCTTCGAAAAAGGTCTGCTGAAGGAGCTTTGTCATATGGCTGCCCAACAGACCCGGAACGCGCACGGGGCGCGGGGACCGTCGGGGTATCTCACGCACTACATAATTCCCTAGATCGGGATCGATCTAGGGACAAATTATGCAGCAGACCTAAAGTCCTACAGCGACCTCTACGCGTCACATGTGACGCGCGGCGCTGTAGGCGTGGAACAGAGCTTCTCCCAGGGAGAAGGGCCTGGGCCTACCGAGACCAAGCCAGCCATTTTCGACAGGTGAGGTTTACGGCAGACGCGGCGTCGGCGTCAATCGAAAGATGCGAGGCCAACCTGCCCACTTATCTCTTGCGGGCCACGATGTAAGGGCTGATGTCATCTCCCTTTGTCGCATGGTTTTCCATGGCGAGAATGTCGAAGCCTGCGGCAGATATTTGCGCCGCGAGTTCTGATGCCCGGAAAACGCCGGCATAGGGTGCCTTGCCGAGCGCACGCATCGCGGGCAGCAGCGCCAGCCGAATGAGCGGATTCATCTCGCCGACGCAGGGGGTCTTGGAGATCAACAAGCCCTCCGTAGCAAGCAAGCCGTGAATCTGACGAAGCGTGCCGGAGAGATCGCGGACGAGATGCAAATAGTTGAATCCGAGAACGGCATCGAATTGCGCCGGGCCGGGCGCGATCGTTTCGGCGGTCGCGACCCTGAAGACAAGAGTCGGTATCGGCTCGGCGATATATCGCTCATTGGCGATTGCGATCATTTCTGAGGAGATATCCGTCGCAAGATATTCTCGAACGCCGCTCGCGAGTTGGAGCGCGGTCGTTCCGGTGCCGCAGCCAAGCTCCAGCACTCTATCGCCCGCCACAAGCAAGGCTCGAGTGCGGCCGAGCGTCCGCTCGTATGCTGCCTGATCCGCGATAGCGCCCCTGGCGTAATTGCGTGAGGCCCGATCCCAGAAACGGGCGTCGCTCGCTGTGCTCATGAAGGTCGTCTTTCCCGATTATCGCTCTTCGGCATTCCAGCCCGCTCCCATCGCGACAAAGGCCGTCAGGATCTTAAGGCGTGCCAAGGTCCTTCAGTGACGAAGTCCGAGGCGGGGGCAGACAGCAGCGATTTGATCCGCTCAGCGTCCTCGGGCGTTGCCGGATTGTAGACGACCATGCTCAGATCCGTTCGCCCGTCGACCGAGAAGGCCGAGTATTCAAACGAGAGCGGGCCGAGAACCGGATGGCGTATATGCTTGACGGCTTCGGTGTGCGTGCCGGGAACATCGTTATCCCGCCACATGGCTCTGAATTCGGGGCTGAGGCGGCACATTTCGGCGACGAAGGGTTCGATCTGGGTCGCAGCGCCCGCGCGGGCCGCATCGATACGGAATGCGCCCAGGGTGAAGCGCGCCACGCTTTCCCAGTCATATTGCGCGGCGCGGGCGCGCGGATCGAGGAAGATGAAACGCAGAATATTGCGCTTGTCCGGCGGCAGGGATTCGTAATCGACCAGCATCACGCGCGACGCCTGATTCCAGGCGATGACGTCCCAGGTGGCGGTTCGGATAAGGGCCGGGCACGGTTCGAGGGCATCGAGCACGCGCTGAAGCCGCGGCGTCACGCTGTCATTCCTGCGATAATGCGCTTCGGGCGGCCGGCCGAGACCGAGCAGGAACAGATGCTCCCGCTCCACTTCCGTCAGCATCAGCGCGCGAGCGATCCGGTCGAGCACGTCAGCCGAGGGCGCGCCGCCGCGGCCCTGTTCCAGCCATGTATACCATGTCGGGCTGATATTGGCGCGCTGCGCCACTTCCTCGCGCCGCAGTCCGGGCGTCCGCCGTCGTTCCGAAGCAAAGCCGAGGACGGATGGATCGAGTTTGGAGCGTCGGTCCCTGAGATAGGTTCCGAGCAGGTTCTCAGTGTCGAGCAGGTCGGTCATCCTGTTAGTGCTTTTACTATGATAAGGTCACTACTTTACCAGAATAAGCGATAAGCTCAGATTTGTCTCCAACGAAAAAAGGAGACTATGTTCATGCGTGTATTCGTAACTGGCGCCACCGGAAATATCGGTTCGAATGTCGTCAGGGAGCTGATCGCAGCCGGCCATCAGGTGCTCGGCCTTTGCCGCTCCCAGGAGAAAGGGGCGGCGCTCGCTGCTGCCGGCGCCGAGGTTCTTCATGGAACACTTGAGGATATGGAGGTTCTCAAGAGCGGCGCTTCGCAGTCCGATGGTGTCATCCATCTCGCCTTCAACCACGATTTCTCGAGATTTGCCGCGAATTGCGAGGACGATCGCCGCGTCATCGCGACGCTTGCCATGGCGCTTGCGGGTTCCGCCCGGCCGCTTGTGATCACCTCGGGAACGCCGATTGCCAATACCGTGCCGGGCGAACCCGCCAGGGAAGACAACGCGATCGTCGGTTCGGACAAGCACCCCCGGGCAGCCTCCGAGGAGGCGGCAATCCTCGCCAGCGAGATCGGCGTCAACGTTTCGGTCGTGCGCCTGCCGCAGGTGCATGATCCCGTCACTCAGGGGCTCATAACGCCTTTGATCGAGATATACAGGCAAAAGGGCGTGTGCGCCTATGTTGGAGACGGGCAAAGCCGTTGGCCGGCCGCGCATTTTTCCGACGTCGCTCGTCTCTATCGCCTCGTTGTCGAACGTGCAGAACCGGGCGCCAGATATCATGCGGTGGGGGAAGAGGGTGTGCCGATGCGCGATATTGTCGAAACTATCGGTCGTCGCCTGAACCTGCCGGTCAAATCCGTCGACAAGGAAGAAGCCGGGAATTATTTCGGTTGGCTGTCCTTATTCGCCGGCCACGATATGCCTGCCTCCAGCGCCAAGACGCGGCAAAAACTGGGCTGGGAGCCGACTGGCCCGAAGCTGCTTGACGATCTCGCCGAATTGCGGCTGGCCGGCGCGTGACACTGTTCATCTCCAAGCCCGGCTAGGGGTAGCCTGCCGGAGGAGATCAAAAGCCAATCTTATGCCGCGTCTACTCCAGACTGGCCTAGACGCGGATGCTGCTAAGACTTGCCAGGGCTCTCAATCAGTGAGCCCTGGCGCGCAATATGATCGACGAATCGCATCAGCAGCGGGTTTTTGTCGTTGCTGCGCCAGCACAAGCCAACCGGCCAGCGAGATTCCGGGCCGGACAGCTGCCATTGCCTCGTACGCCCGCCCAGTGCTTCCACACCCTGCAAGGGAAGGAACGCCGCTCCCAGTCCGGCGGCGACGACGGCATGGACAGTCAGTATATCGTCGGCATATTGAATGATACGCGGCTCGAACTGTGACGCTGCGCACCATCGCACGATCTGCGCATCCAGCCCCGATCCACGACCCGGCGATAGTGCAACGAAGCCAAGATCGTTGAGTGCCGATAGCCGGTTCAGGGGTGGTTCATCCATGGCAAGCGGCAGCACAAGCGCCAGCCGCTCCTCAAGCAACGGCACGAAGGATAGCCCTTCCGCATCCGCGGGGGCACGGCAAAAGCCGGCATCGAGCCTACCGTCGAGCAGGCGCTGGTGCTGCTCGCTCGAGGGGAGGTCGTCAAGCATGATCTGGCAGTCGGGCGTCGCCGCCCGGAAGTCGGCAATCAGCCGAGGGGCGAGAATAAGTGTCGAAATACCGAACGCAATATCGAGGAGGCCGGCCAGACCAGCATTGGCGCGGCGCATCCGGGCGTCGACCTCGTCGCTCAATCGCAGCAGCTTGTGCGCCTCTTTCCTGAGCAGCTTGCCGAGCACGGTCAGTTTTGCGCCATGTCGTCCGCGCTCGAACAGCTCTCCACCAACCGTCGCCTCCAGGGCCTGGATCTGTTTCGACAAGGTCGATTGCGTAACAAACAGCTTGTCTGCCGCCTTGCCGTAATGACCGGCGTCGGCGAGCAGGACGAAGGAGCGGAGTAACTTAAGATCCATTCGATTTACGACTTAAATGCATCGAAGATCTCATTTTACGGAATGAAAGCTCTATGGTCAAATTGCTCTCAGACACAAGACATCAGGAGCAACAACGATCATGTTGAAAGTATCTTCCGTCCAGTTTCAGCATCGGGCGAGTGACAAGGCCTACAACCTCGACCGCCTCACCACCCTTGCGCGGCAAGCGGCTAACGACGGCAGTCAGCTGGTGGTGTTTCCGGAGATGTGTATCTGCGGCTACTGGCACGTTCCCAAGCTAGACGCCGCGGCTATCCGTGCGCTCGCCGAGCCGCTCTCCGGTCCGTCCATCTCTTACGTCGCCGGGCTGGCGCGAGAACTCGGCATCGGCATCGGCGCTGGCTTCCTGGAGATTGGCGACGATGACGCAGTCTACAATTCCTATGCGATGTGTCTGCCAGATGGACAGATTCACTGCCATCGCAAACTTCATGCCTGGGAGCACCGCGCCATATCGAGCGGCGATCGGTACACCGTCTTCGATACCCCGTGGGACATCCGCGTCGGCATCCTGATCTGCTGGGACAACAATCTCATCGAAAACGCCCGTGCGACGGCCTTGCTCGGTGCGGAGCTTCTGATCGCGCCGCATCAGGCCGGCGGCGGCCAGTCCGTCAGCCCGCACGGCATGAAGCGGATACCGGTCGAAAAGTGGATTCGTCGCCATGAAGATCCGCAGGCGATCGAAGACGAAATTCGCGGGCCGAACGGCCGCGAATGGTTCATGCGCTGGCTGCCGTCACGCGCGCACGATAACGGCATGTTCCTCATCTTCAGCAACGGCATCGGCCAGGACGAAGAGGAGGTGCGGACGGGGAATGCCATGATCCTCGATCCCTATGGGCGCATCCTGGCGGAAACCTGGGCGGCCGATGATGCGATCGTCAGCGCCGAGCTGGACCTGGCACTGCTTGACAAATGCACCGGCCAACGTTGGATCCGCGGGCGCCGCCCCGAGCTCTACGGCATCTTCACACAGCCCGATCCGGGCGGCCTATCGCCCATGGATGCCCGTTATTCGGAGGCCCCGACGCGAAAGGCCGCGCGCATCACGGAGACGAAGTGAGGACATCGTAAGGCGAACCTGCTTCCGGCCGTGTCGGGCGCTTTGATCGAAGACAGGGGCCGCAAAGCGGAGTTATTCTGCGCCATCGCTCGCTCGCCGCCCGGGGCCTATCAGTAGGCCTTGCCTGTCGGGCTCATCGCGAAACGCTTTCTCATGGGACTGTTATCGGATTTTCGAAAGGCCGATAACGGTCCCTTGGTGTTTGCGATGCTCTGCTGGAATTCTTCCTGCACAAGCAAATGAGCCGACGCCACAGCGGCGATCTCGCGAGCGCTTTATTTTTTTAATGAAATCGGTGCCAAATGGCGGACAAGGTGGGATTCGAACCCACGGTACGCTTTCACGCACACACGCGTTCCAGGCGTGCGCCTTAAACCACTCGGCCACCTGTCCTTCTTAGGCGTTTCGCACCCGCTCGGGGCGCAAATCGTCGGAACGGCGCGATATATACCGATGAATTCCAAGCAATCAACCCGAATCTGACAGATTTTTGACTTATCGGCGCAAAACTCTGTATCTCGCCCCCATTGCGCTTATTTTGCGGCCAACTTATCTATGGAGATAGATGAAGCGGCGATAGACGGATTGGCCCTTTTAGGGCTGCAAGTAGTGAGTATCCGGAGGGAGTGATGCGTTTCCTGTTGCGTTTTGCCAGCCTCGTCGCGCTGGTGGTTGCGGTTATCGCCGGAACCATCGATTCCATTCAGTCGGTCGCCTCTTCGGCGGTAGTGTTGACCCCGATGGGCGATGCCTGGAATGATGTCAGCCCATCATCGCTGGCGACGGTTCGCTCGGCGATCGCTTATTATGTTCACCCGCGCTTCTATGACATGGCGATGCAATGGCTGCTGTTTCAGCCGGCATTCGCCGTCTTCCTGATCCTCTCCTTGCTGCTGTGGATGGTTGCCTATAAGCGGCCCGCGGCACCCGGGCGGCTAGGCGCCTGAACTCTCTGTCGAGGGTGTTTTATCCTGCCCCATTCCGGGAATTCGGACCGGCGTCAGCGCATGTCTCGCAGGGGCCGCGAGTGTGTCGAAAACTGTTTGACCCTTGGTTGCAGGCTGTCGGGTAGCTGCCATTTTGATCGATTAAATTGCAGTTTGAGAGCGAAATCGTTTAAAAAACGGCTACCTTGAGCAGGTTTTCAGCAATTCCCACAAATCTTTACCAACTGAAAAATTTCTCGTGAATTTTTCATGCAGCCATGCAAGGATGCGCGCCAGCTTGGCCTCGGGGGAGGCTGGCGGTTCCGCAGACATGCCCGGTTAACGGGCTTGCGGGAGGACCCAACAAGATAGCAACAACAGGGCTGCGACTCATGAAAAAATCCCTTCTGACCCTTTTCGCCTTGGCTGCCATGTCGGCGACGGCGCTTGCGGCCGACATCAAGCCGGCGATCGTCTACGGTACAGGCGGCAAGTTCGACAAGTCCTTCAACGAAGCAGCCTATAACGGCGCCGAAAAGTTCAAGAAGGAAACCGGCATCGCTTACCGCGACTTCGAGCCGACGGGCGACACCCAGGGTGAGCAGGCGCTCCGCAACTTCGCCAGCAAGGGTTTCAATCCGGTTATCGCCGTTTCGTTCGCCTGGACCTCGGCCCTCCAGAAGGTTGCCGCTGAATATCCGAAGACCGAATTCGTGCTGATCGACGACAGCCTCGATCTGCCGAACGTTCGCTCGGTCAAGTTCAAGGAAAACGAAGGCTCCTACCTCGCCGGCGTCATGGCTGCCATCGCATCGAAGTCCGGCAAGGTCGGCTTCGTCGGCGGCATGGACATTCCGCTGATCCGCAAGTTTGAGTGCGGCTATGAACTCGGTGCACGCGCCACCAATCCGAAGATCGAAGTCTTCCAGAACATGACCGGCACGACCGGCGCTGCCTGGAACGACCCGGTTCGCGGCGGCGAGCTCACCAAGAACCAGATCGACCAGGGCGCTGACGTTGTTTACGCGGCTGCTGGCGCAACCGGCCTCGGCGTGCTGCAGACCGCTGCCGACAACAAGAAGCTCTCGATCGGCGTCGATAGCAACCAGAACTACCTGCATCCGGGTTCGGTTCTGACCTCCGTCGTCAAGCGCGTCGACCTCGCTGTTTACAACGCCTTCAGCGACGCCAAGAACGGCAAGTTCACGGCTGGTATCCAGAACCTCGGCCTGAAGGAAGACGGCGTCACCGTCGCCATGGACGACAATAACAAGCCGCTCGTTACCGCGGACATGCAGGCTGCTGTCGACAAGGCGCGGGCCGATATCATCGCTGGCACCGTCAAGGTCCACGACTATCTGACCGACAACGCCTGCCCGAAGAACTGATATGAAACAAGGGCGTATGACGAAGCAAACCGTCATACGCCCTTTTCTTATCCGGAATCTGGTTTCTGGAGCCTGCTATAGTGAGCCAATCACCTGCCATCGAGCTCGTGGGCATCGACAAGAAGTTCGGTGCTGTCCACGCCAATAAAGATATCAACCTGACCGTCGCCAAAGGCTCGATCCACGGGATCATCGGCGAAAACGGTGCCGGGAAATCGACTCTCATGTCGATCATCTACGGATTCTATCAGGCCGACAGCGGCGAGATCCGCATCAACGGCAATCCCATTGCCATTCGCGACAGCCAGACGGCGATATCGGCCGGCATCGGCATGGTGCACCAGCACTTCATGCTCGTCGACAATTTCACCGTCCTTGAAAACGTGATGCTGGGCGCCGAAGGCGGCGCGCTTCTCGCCAAGGGCGTGGCTGCGACGCGCGCCGAGCTTAGCCGGCTCGAGAAGGATTACGGCCTCGAGGTTGATCCCGATGCATTGATCGAGGAGCTTCCCGTCGGCCAGCAGCAGCGCGTCGAAATTCTGAAGGCGATGTATCGCGGCGCCGAGATCCTTATTCTCGACGAGCCCACCGGCGTTCTGACGCCGGCTGAAGCCGACAATCTCTTCCGCATCCTCCGCGTGCTGCGCGACCAGGGCAAGACGATCATCCTCATCACCCACAAGCTGCGCGAAATCATGGCGATCACCGATACGGTATCGGTCATGCGCCGTGGCGAGATGGTCGCGACCCGCAAGACGGCGGAAACCACCGTCGAGGAACTGGCCGAATTGATGGTCGGCCGCCGCGTGCTGTTGCGCGTGGAAAAGAGCCCCCCCAATCCGGGCGAGGTTCTGCTGTCGGTGCGCAATCTCACCGTCAAGGATGGTCGTGGCGTGACCATGGTCGACAACGTCTCCTTTGATGTCCGCGCCGGCGAGATCGTCGGCATTGCCGGCGTTGCGGGTAACGGCCAGTCGGAATTGCTGGAGGCCATCGCCGGCATTCGCAAACCGGCGTCGGGCGAAATCCTTCTGCACGGCAAGCCGATCGGCAATGCCGATCCCGCGGCGCTGCGCGAACTCGGCCTTGCCCACATTCCGGAAGATCGCCACCACATGGGCCTCGTCCTCAAATTCGAGGAATATGAGAATTCCATGCTCGGCTATCACCGCGACCGCAAATACGGACGCGGCGGGATGCTCGATCTCGAGGCCATGCGCAAGGATGCCATCGAGAAAATCGAGAAATACGATATCCGCCCGCCGAATGCTCGGCTGAAGACAGCCAATTTCTCCGGCGGTAACCAGCAGAAGATCGTCGTCGCCCGCGAAATCGAGCGCGACCCGAAGGCTTTGCTGATCGGCCAGCCGACGCGCGGCGTCGACATCGGCGCCATCGAGTTCATCCATCGCCGCATCATCGAGATGCGCGACGCCGGCAAGGCTATCCTGCTGGTTTCGGTGGAGCTGGATGAGATCCGTGCGCTTTCGGACCGTATCCTCGTCATGTTCGCCGGCCACATCGTCGGTGAAAAGTCGGCTGAGGCCGGTGAACAAACACTCGGCCTGATGATGGCCGGCATTGCCGCGTGAGGCGCTTATGAGCACGGCTTCCGTTCCGCTCCCCAATTGGATCAACTACGGTCTGATCCCTATTCTCAATCTGCTCGTTGCCTTCCTGATCTCAGGCCTTGTGGTCTGGCTCATCGGCGAGAGCCCGCTCGACGCGCTCGTCCTGCTCCTGCAGGGCGCACTCGGCAGCGGCGAAGGCATCGGCTTTACACTGTACTACGCCACGAGCTTCATTTTCACCGGCCTCTCGGTCGCAGTCGCTATCCATGCCGGCCTGTTCAACATCGGCTCGGAAGGGCAAGCTTATGTCGGCGGTCTCGGCTGTGCGCTGGTGGCGCTGACGCTCGACAATTACGTGCCCTGGTACGTGACGATGCCGTTCGCGGTTATCGGTGCGGCGATTTTCGGGGCACTCTGGGCCTTCATCCCCGCCTGGCTGCAGGCCAAGCGCGGCAGCCACGTCGTCATCACCACGATCATGTTCAACTTCATCGCATCGGCGATGATGAACTTCTTGCTGGTGCATGTTCTGATCGTGCCGGGTAAGATGGCGCCTGAAACCCGCACCTTTCTGGAGGGTGGCCAGTTGCCGAAGCTCGGCTGGCTGATGGATATGTTCGGCTCGACCATCGGTGCGGCGCCGCTCAATGTGTCCTTCCTGATTGCGCTTGTCATGTGCGTCCTCGTCTGGGTGCTCGTGTGGCGCACCAAGCTCGGCTATGAAATGCGCACGCTCGGCCTCAGCCCGACAGCTGCCGTTTATGCCGGCATTCCCTACGCCCGCACCGTCGTCATTGCGATGCTGATCTCGGGTGGTCTCGCCGGCATGATGGCGCTCAATCCCGTCATGGGCTCGTCGGCCCGCCTACAGGTCGAGTTCGTCCTCGGCGCCGGCTTCGTCGGCATCGCCGTGTCGCTGATGGGGCGCAATCATCCCCTGGGCATCATCCTTGCGGCGATCCTGTTCGGGGTCCTTTATCAGGGTGGCGATGCGCTGTCCTTCGATATGCCTAACATCACGCGCGATATGATCGTGGTGATCCAGGGTCTCGTCATCCTGTTTGCCGGCGCGCTTGAATATATGTTCCGACCCGCGCTTGTGCGCATCTACCATACATTCGCCAGGACGTGAGGATCGGACAATGGAATATTATGATCTCCTCATCAGCATACTTGGCTCGACTATCCGCCTGTCGATTCCGCTGATCTTCACCGCGCTGGCGGGCCTGTTTTCCGAGCGCGCCGGCATCTTCGACATCGGTCTCGAAGGCAAGATGCTGGCGTCAGCCTTCGCCGCAGCCTGCGTTGCCGCCATCAGCGGCTCGCCGTGGGCGGGCCTCGGCGCCGGTATCGTCGTTTCGGTCCTTGTCGGCTTGTTGCATGGCTTCGCCTCGATTACCAATCGCGGCAACCAGATCGTTTCGGGCGTTGCCATCAACTTCCTGATGGCCGGCTTGACCATCGTTCTCGGTCAGGCCTGGTTCGGGCAGGGCGGCCGTACGCCGACGCTGCCGGGTACTGCGCGCTTTTCCGCAATTACCCTGCCGGGCGTCGACGCGATCCGCGGCGTGCCGATCATCGGGCCACTCTACGCCAACGTCATCTCCGGCAACAATATCCTGACCTATCTCGCATTCCTGGCGGTGCCGATTTCCTGGTGGATCCTTTACCGCACCCGTTTCGGCCTGCGGCTGCGCGCCGTGGGTGAAAATCCGGGCGCCGTCGATACCGCCGGCATTTCGGTCGAATGGCTGCGCTACCGGTCGTTGATCGCTGCCGGCATTCTCTGCGGCTTCTCGGGTACCTATCTTGCCATCGCCCAGTCGGCGGCATTCATCAACAACATGTCGGCGGGCAAGGGCTATATCGCTCTGGCCGCGCTGATCTTCGCCAAGTGGAAGCCGGTGCCGGTCATGTTCACCTGCCTGCTGTTCGGTTTCCTCGACGCCTTTGCCAACTTCATGCAGGGCAAGTCAATTCCGGGCATGGGCGAAGTGCCGGTACAGATTTTCCAGGCGTTGCCCTATATTCTCACCTGCATCCTGCTCGCAGGCTTTATCGGCGTCGCCAAACCTCCGAAGGCGGGTGGCGTACCCTATACGAAGGAGCGCTAGTCCATGTCCCAAGATCTGTTCGAAGCCGCTCGCGGGGTGATGGCTTTCGCGCACGCCCCCTATTCGAAATTTCCCGTCGGCGCGGCTATCCGCGCCGAGGACGGCAAGATCTATGCCGGCGCCAATATCGAGAACCTGTCCTTCCCGCAGGGTTGGTGCGCCGAGCCGACTGCGATCAGCCACATGATCATGGGCGGCGCCAAGAAGATCGTCGAAATGGCCGTCATTGCGGAAAAGCTGCCGCTCTGCCCGCCTTGCGGCGGCTGCCGGCAGAAGATCGCCGAGTTTGCCAGCAAGGAAACGCGCATCTATCTTTGCGACGAAACCGGCGTGAAGAAGACCATGACCATGGAAGAGATGCTGCCTTTCAGCTTTGAAACCGAGATACTCGGATGAGCGTGGCCATAGACATCCTCACGGAGAAGCTCGGTGACCTGAAGCCGCGTTACGGCATCATTCTCGGCTCCGGTCTCGGCACGCTGGTCGATCAGGTCGCGGACGCAGTGCGCATTCCCTATGCAGATCTGCCCGGCTTCCCGGTCAGCGCAGTTTCCGGCCACGCCGGGACATTGGTGGCAGGCAAACTCGGTGATGTGCCCGTCATCATGCTGTCGGGCCGCGTGCATTACTACGAGCAGGGCGATGCCAATGCCATGCGTGTGCCTATCGAGACATTGAAGGCTCTCGGTGTCGACACGTTGATCCTGACCAATTCCGCGGGATCGCTGCGCGAGGAGATGCCGCCCGGATCGGTGATGCAGATTACCGACCACATCAACTATTCCGGCATGAACCCGCTGATCGGCGAGGAGAGCGATAAGCGCTTCGTCGGGATGACCAGCGCTTATGACATCGACCTGATCATGCGCATGCGCAAGGCCGCTGAAAAGGCTGAGATCAAGCTGTCACACGGCGTCTATATGTGGTTCTCGGGGCCGAGTTTCGAAACGCCTGCCGAAATCCGCATGGCTCGCATCCTAGGTGCCGATGCCGTCGGCATGTCGACAGTGCCGGAAGTCATTCTGGCACGTCTTTTCGGCCTGAGGGTTGCCGCCGCCTCCGTCATCACTAACTATGGTGCTGGCATGACCGGCGGCGAGCTCTCGCATGACGAGACGAAAGACATGGCTCCGGTCGGCGGCGCACGTCTCGCTGCCATTCTGAAAGAGATGATTGCAGACGAAGGAGACCCACAATGACAAGCCATTCCCTGAGAGAAACGGCGGCCGTTGCGCTTTCCCTTCTCGATCTGACCAATCTCAAGGATGATTGCACGCCCGCACAGATCGAGACGCTCTGCGCCCGCGCGCAGTCGCCCTACGGCAATACCGCCGCGATTTGCATCTGGCCGCGTTTCGTTGCTCAGGCCCGCGGCATCCTCGGCACCGATCATGCCGTGAAGATCGCGACCGTGGTGAATTTTCCGGCTGGCGACATGGAAGTGGCCGATGTTGCAGCGGAAGCCCGTGAAGCTATCGCCGATGGTGCCGACGAGATCGATCTGGTCATTCCCTATCGCGCATTTCTGGCCGGCAACGAGCAGGCCGTCACCGACATGGTGACCGCCATCAAGGCGGAGTGCAAGGGACCGGTCATTCTGAAAACCATTCTGGAAACCGGCGAAATCAAGGATGCCGCGCTGATCCAGCGCGCTTCGGAACTCGCGATCGATGCGGGCTCCGATTTCATCAAGACCTCCACCGGCAAGGTCGCGGTCAATGCGACGCTCGAAGCAGCTGACATCATGTTGCGGGCGATCCGCGCCAGCGGTCGCAAGGTTGGCTTCAAGCCGGCCGGCGGCATCGGCTCGGTTGCCGACGCGGCTCTCTATCTGAGCCTGGCCGAAACCATCATGGCGCCCGATTGGGCCATGCCTTCGACCTTCCGCTTCGGCGCATCGAGCTTGCTCGACGATATCTCGAACGTGCTGGCGGGCGGGGAGTCGAAAACGGCGTCTTCGGGCTATTGATCCATGATCCCGCAGGAAATCATCCGGCTGAAGCGTAACGGCGCCGAGCTTTCGGCTGCCGATATCGATACGTTTATCGGCGCACTGGGTCGTGGAGAGCTGGCCGAAAGCCAGATAGGCGCCTTCGCCATGGCCATCTGGTTTCGCGGCATGACCCGCGACGAGACCGTGGCCCTGACGCTCGCCATGGCCCGCTCCGGCGATACGCTTTCCTGGAAAGGGATCGGCAAGCCGATCGCGGACAAGCATTCGACAGGTGGCGTCGGCGACAATGTCTCGCTGATGCTGGCTCCAATCGCTGCTGCCTGCGGTCTTGCCGTGCCGATGATCTCGGGTCGTGGCCTCGGCCATACCGGCGGCACGCTCGACAAGCTTGAGTCCATTCCCGGCTATGGCATCACGCCGGATGCTGGCCGCTTCCGCAAGGTGGTCGATGAGGTGGGCTGCGCCATTATCGGCCAGACCGGCGCCTTGGCGCCCGCCGACGGCAAGCTCTATGCGGTGCGCGATGTGACCGCGACCGTCGATTCCGTGCCGCTGATCACCGCCTCCATCCTGTCGAAGAAACTGGCGGCGGGATTGGAAACGCTGGTGCTCGACGTCAAGATCGGCAGCGGCGCTTTCATGACCTCTCAGGAAGAGGCAGAGACACTGGCGCGCTCGCTGGTGGAGGTCGCAAACGGCGCAGGCGTCAAGACTTCGGCCCTGATCACCGACATGAACCAGCCGCTGGCCGACGCAGCGGGCAATGTGGTCGAGCTTCGCAACTGCCTGGATTTCCTGAAGGGCAGCAAGGCAGGCACGCGACTTGAAACGGTCGTGCTGGCCTTTGCGTCCGAAATGCTGGTTCAGGCCGGCATCGCCAAGGAGACCGTTGAGGCAGAGGGAAAAGCGCGCGACGCGCTGGCATCGGGCAAGGCGGCCGAGATTTTCGGCCGTATGGTGCATGGCCTTGGCGGACCGGCCGATCTACTTGAAAATCCCGATCGCTATCTGGTGAGCGCGCCGGTGCAGAAGCCCGTTCTTGCTGTGGCCGATGGCTGGCTCGGCGCCTGCGATGCACGCGCGATCGGCATGAGCGTGATCGACCTCGGCGGCGGCCGTCGCCGCCCGCAGGACAAGATCGATCATCGTGTCGGCTTCGGCGATATCCTGCCGCTCGGCACCAAAGTTAGCAGAGGCGACCGTATCGCGACGATACATGCCGCCGACGAAGCGAGCGCCGAGAAGGCCGAGGCCGATCTGTCAGCCAATTATCGTATCGTTGAAACGGCACCAGACTTGCCGCCTGTCATTGTCAGCCGGATCTGATTTGGCAGCTTACTGTTTTAGCTGCATCGTCCCGTTCTGAACGCTGTAAGAGTTCAGGTTCTTCAGGAAGCTCATGCCGATCAAGGTCGACGTCGAAAGAGCGCCGTCTTTCGATACGACGGCGTCGACATCGCGAACTCTTATGTTGCCGATCTCCAGGCGGTTGAGCTTGACGAGAGCCACTTTCGACGGGCCGTTTGCGGTTTGGACCGTATAGCGGTAGTCGAGGTCAAGGCTGCTGAAGCCGAGACCGCGCGCGGTGCTTTCGTTGATTGCGACATAGGTCGCTCCGGTATCGATCATCCCGTGCACGGTGCGGCCGTTGATCGTGAAATCGCCCTGATAATGTCCGTTTGCATCGGCACGCAGCAGGACGCTGCCATAGGATGCTGGAGCCTCGATCTTCTGCGGAGCAAGTGAAACCGCTGCCACCGGTGCTGGTTTTTCGGTGCCGACGCCAAAGCCGTTGACAAGCATCGGCACCTGGGTGGCGGCTGCTGCGATAATACCGGCAAAGACGAGAACGCGAACGAGCATCGGCAAAGAGCCTCCCAAGCAATTCCAGGAAAAGTGCGCAGCGGTTTTCCGTCCGGAATCGCTAAAACAAAGAGATAGAGCATTTTCGCGTTTCGAAGAAAGGCGGAAAGGCTCTATGGGCCATGCCATATCTAAGCCAAGTTTGCTGAAATGCTGCTAAGGCAATCAATAAAAAGCCCGGCAGTTGAATACTGCCGGGCCCTAAAAGAGTATAACGCCGAACTTTACTTCGTGCCGTACATACGGTCGCCGGCATCGCCGAGACCGGGCACGATATAGCCCAGCTCGTTGAGGTGGCTGTCGATGGCTGCGGTGAAAACCGGAACATCGGGATGCGCCTTGCGGAAGTTGGCTATACCTTCGGGAGCTGCCAGCAGGCAGAGGAAGCGAATATTGTGCGCGCCGCGCTCCTTCAGCTTGTCGATGGCGGCAATCGAGGAATTGCCGGTCGCCAGCATCGGATCGACGACGATGATCAGACGCTCGGAGATATCCTCGGGCGCTTTGAAGTAATATTCGACCGGCTGCAGCGTTTCATGATCGCGGTAGACGCCGATGTGCGAAACGCGGGCCGACGGCACGAGATCGAGCATGCCTTCGAGAAGGCCGTTGCCGGCACGAAGGATCGAGGCGAAGACCAGCTTCTTGCCCTCGAGGATCGGCGCGTCCATCGGCTGCATCGGGGTCTCGATGGTCTGGATCGTCAGTTCCAGATCGCGCGTGACTTCGTAGCAGAGCAGCGTCGAAATCTCGCGCAGCAACCGCCGGAAGCTGCCTGTCGACGTGTCCTTCTTGCGCATGATTGTGAGCTTGTGTTGCACAAGCGGATGATCGATGACAGTGACGCCGTCCATGGTTTCAGCCTTCCAATAATTCCGTGATATGAGATGTTTCTTTCACGGAAATCGCCTCCGGTGCAAGAAAATAGGCCGCTTTTCGAGATTTCATCCCCAATCAGCGGCCAAAACCATGATTTTACAGCTTCGCCAGCAATGCCGCGCGCGTCGCCTCATCCACAAATGCCGCTTCGACCGCCGTACGGGTCATCGCGTTGATCTCGGCGTCGCTGAAGCCGAAGGCTGACGATGCCAGTTCGTATTCGCGTTTCAGAGACGTGTGGAAGAAGGGTGGATCGTCGGAATTGATCGTGACCTTTACACCGGCATCGCGCAGCTTGCGCAGCGGATGCGACTGGAAATCCGGGAAGACCTTGAGCGCGATATTGGAGCCGGGGCAGACCTCAAGCACGGTGCCGAGATCGGCAAGGCGCTTGACGAGATCCATATCCTCGATGGCGCGCACGCCATGGCCGATCCGCTGCGGGCGCACCAGATCAAGAGAGTCTGCGACGGAAAAGGCGCCGCAGACCTCTCCGGCATGGATGGTGAGACCGAGACCGGCCTCGCGGGCGATATCGAAGGCGCGGGCATAATCGGCCACGCGGCCCATGCGCTCTTCGCCCGCCATGTTGAAGCCGGTGATGAGCGGATTGTCGCTTTTGGCCGCGTATTCGGCCGCCTTCACCACGCGATCCGGCCCGAAATGGCGCTCGCCTGTCACGATCAGCCGCGCCTCGATACCGGTCTTTGCCTTGGCGGCACGGATGCCGGCGGAAACGCCCGCCATATAGGCGTCGGCACCAAGGCCAATGCGGTCGCCATGATCGGGCGAAACGATAAGCTCGCTATAGATCGTGCCGATGCCGGCAAGCTCTTCGAGGTAGGTTTCCGTCAGCAGCGCGTAGTCTTCCTCAGAGCGGTAGACCTCGGAGACCTTGTCGTAGCAGACGAGGAATTCGGCAAAATCCTTCCAGAGGTAGGTGCCATCCTTCAGGAAAGCGCCGGTATCGACGCCGTATTTCCGTGCCTGCGCGAGCGTCAATGCCGGCGGAGCCGCGCCTTCCAGATGGCAATGCAGCTCCACTTTCTTCAAATGCGATGTCAAAGGAAACTCCTCCCGTGCGGCCCTGCCGCCATTCCCAGATGTCGTGCGACCGTCTCGCCGATGTCGGCATAGGTCTGGCGGACGCCGATGGAGCGCGAGCGAATGCCCGGTCCGTAAGCCATGACCGGGACACGCTCGCGTGTATGATCCGTGCCGCGCCAGGTCGGGTCGCAACCGTGATCGGCCGTCAGTATGACGAGATCGCCTGCCTTCAGTTTCTCATGAACCTCGGGCAGCCGCGCGTCGAAGGCTTCGAGCGCTGCGGCATAGCCCGATACATCGCGTCGATGGCCGTAGAGCATGTCGAAATCGACGAAATTGGTGAAGACCAGATCGCCGTCCGCGGCTTCGTCCATGGCCTTTAGCGTCGCATCCATCAGCGCCATGTTACCGTTGGCCTTGATGACCCGAGATACGCCCTGATGCGCGAAGATATCGCCGATCTTACCGACGGCATGCACCGTGCGCTCGGCCTTGACCAGCCTGTCGAGCAAGGTCGGCTCCGGCGGCAGGACGGAGAAATCGCGGCGGTTGCCCGTCCGCTCGAAGGTCGCCACCGTCTCGCCGATAAAAGGCCGGGCAATGACGCGGCCGATATTGTAGGGATCGAGCAGGGTGCGGACGATCTGGCAAAGGGCGATCAGCCGGTCGAGGCCGAAATGCCGTTCGTGAGCGGCGATCTGGAAGACGGAATCGGAGGATGTGTAGCAGATCGGCTTGCCGCTTCGGATATGCTCTTCACCGAACCTGGCGATGATATCGGTGCCGGAGGCGTGGCAATTGCCGAGAATGCCCGGCAGGTCCGCCGCCTCGCAGATGGCCTTGACCAGTTCAGCCGGGAAGGCATCCCCTTCGGTCGGGAAGTAGCCCCAGTCGAACATGACGGGCGTTCCGGCGATTTCCCAATGACCCGATGGCGTATCCTTGCCGCGTGAAATTTCACTGGCGCAGCCATAAAGGCCGTAAACTTTTTCCGGTTGCTGCATCCCGGCGGGATAGCTGCCCGACGCCGCTTTGGCGATCTCCAGCAGTCCTAGTCCCGACATGTTCGGCAGAACGAGCGGCCCCTGGCGTAAGCCATCGCGATCGGCGGCGCCTGCAGCGCAAAATTCGGCGATATGGCCGAGCGTATCGGAACCCTCGTCGCCATAAGTTGCGGCATCCGGCGCGCCGCCGACGCCAAAGGAGTCCAGAACGAAGAGAAAGGCGCGCGCCATAGATCACCCGATAAATATCATGGCACCCCGGATGGTCCGTTCGATGCTCTGGACGTCACCCATATAACGGAGGCATCGACTTGGCAATTTTCCGTTTTGGAGAGCTTATCGAGGGTTGAACAAGTGCTGTATGTCAGCAATCGCTGCAGCTGATCGTCGAGCCGATGCGCTGACGATAGTAGTATTGTCGGCTGATGGTGATCTGGCTGCTACCGTTCGGCAGGAGGTCGGAGCCGAAATTGATCAGCTGATACGGGATGGCAAGTTCGCTGCGGACGAGAAAGGTGCCCGCCTGGTTCATATTGTTCGGCACCGTCACGACACTGCCCGATACATAAGGCGCTTGGCCGGTCTGTGCCCAGGACCATGCCACGGTGGCTTGGCCATTGGCATCGATTGCAATGCCGGTAAGCTTCAGCGTCAGACCCGTGGTGCCATATGGGGCAAAAATGGCAGCTGCAACAGAAGGCATGCCTGTAAGCACCGACTTGCTGACGCTTGACTGCTGCGAGATGATGTCGGCGATTGAGCCGGCCGAGCGGCTGGCACGCTTGGAGACATTGAGGCCGATGGTAAGCTGGACCGCACCGAGATAGAGCAGCAGCAAGACCGGGAAGAGAATGGCAAACTCGATCGCACCGACGCCACGCTCGTCGCGAGCAAAACGCAGCAGAATGCCGCGGGGTGCGTGGCCCTTATAGATCATGTCCGGTTGGCCCCTCACGGATAGTTCTCGTTTTGAAAGGCGGCGGTCGAGACGATAAGATAGGTCGTCGGCATCGAACCGTCAGACGGGCGGATATTGGAAAGGTAGGGGCGCAGCAGATCGATGATGATCTGCCAGCGATAGTAAGCGCGCACCATGTTTAGGGTCTTTGCGCCTCCGGGTGCGAAGGCAAAGCCCTTGGTATTGATGTCGGAATATGGATCAGTCGCCGAAAGGCGAGGGATCGTCGTCGGCATGGAGGCGAAACTGGTGTAGCTTTCGACATCGAGATAGAGGCTGGAGGCTGTCGCCGACGTCAATTCTGTAGCTGGGCACGTAATCAGCACGGCAATTTCATTGCAGAACGCCGTGCGGAACATCTGATCTGTCGTGTAGGAAGATTTATTGGGATCGTTGGTAATCTGACCCGTTCTTATCTGGCGAGACAGCGTGTCGACGGCGTTCGATATAACTTGCTCGGCTGTGAAGGCGACGAAAGTTTCGATGATTGCAAAGACGATCAGGAAATAGGGAATAGCCAGGAGGGCGAATTCGATCGCTGCGGCGCCGTCCCGCGAGCGCACGAGTTCGCGCATGCCTCTCCAGCCACGCCGCCGCGCCGGGCTCTTGTTTGCGAAAAGATCGTCGTCCGATATCATTGCACATCCGCAGTGATTTACACGCGGAGGAAACTAAAGATGCTTTCTTGATAATCCGTTTCTCTTCTCTCTTCATATTTAGAGGAAGGCGTGATTATCGATCGGAAGATAATTATTATATAGTACTTTAGAATATTTGCGATAAGCGATGATGCTACTGACTGATCGGAGCGGGAGCGGCGGCGTTGTTGTTCTGCTGCGCATGCTGTTCGCAATTTGGTGTGCAGGACAGTACTGCACGATCCGTCTGGCGGAACACGCGAACCGTATTGCCTTCGTCGATCGAGACTAAGATCTGTTCGTCGACGATCGCGTTACCATCGACATCGAGCAAGATGATGTTCGTCGTTCCAAAAGCGCGACCGGTCAACACGATCGTCTTAGGATCTGCGACGGTTGCATCGGCGACCTGAGCATTCCCGACGATGACTTTGCTGACGGGGCGATCAAGCTTCAATACGCGCGCATGGTCCATGTAGACGCGCAGCAGACGCTCTCCGGCTGCATTGGAAAGTTGCGGTATCAGGCCGGCCATGGCGACGATGCCGGCAAGAAATGCGGTTTTGCCGCCGATTGGCATGGGTTGGCCTCATCAAGCATAGGGCGAAGGGAATTGTTGGACAGAATGAGAAAGAATGGTGAATGAACGATTAATGCGAATGCCGATAACTCGATTATGGTGCAAATGTCCCATATTCAGCTTCTATGCTCGCAGCGTCCAGCTGATCATGCGTTACTTTAAGACAAGTTCTATATAGCGCTAATATTCACACATATAGTAAATTCTATTTCTCTGAAGAACTTCTTTAAAAAGTCGAAGAAGACGTCAGATGGATGTTAACTATTCTTTTTTAACTCAGATATTTATGACTGATTAACCACTTTCTTTAAAGCGATGGAAACGGCGCCTGACTATGGTGCAACTCATCCGATCAACGGCAACAGTTGGCGGACGTGCTGTCAACAAATTGAGTGGAGTAAATTCATGTCCAAGCTTTTTTCGCGCTTCCTGAAGGATGAGTCGGGTGCGACCGCAATCGAATACGGCCTGATCGCTGCACTGATCTCGGTTGCGATCATCACCGGCGCAACCAGCCTGGGTAGCACGCTGAACAACACCTTTGCCAACATTTCTGCCCAGATGGTGAAATCCGGCACTGGTGTTGGTACCAAGTAAGTATCCTTTTAAGGGCACAGACCGTCCCGGAAGCCGCTCCTACTGGGAGCGGTTTCCGAATTTCCTGCCCTAGAAGAGGGTAAATATGCTCGAAGTCGCAGCGCTACTCATCTTCCCACTTTGCATGTCGATCGCAGCGATCTCCGATCTGCTGACCATGACGATCCCGAATCGGGTATCGTTGGCACTTGCGGTCTCGTTCCTTGTACTGGCGCCGATCTTCGGACTTTCCGCCGCGGAAATCGGGATGCATCTTGTGGGTGCAGGTGCTGTGTTTTTCGCGTGCTTCACCTTGTTTGCGCTCAACGTCATGGGCGGCGGCGATGCGAAGCTGCTCGCGGCTGCGGCACTTTGGTTCGGATTCGATTCTTCCCTCGCAGAATTCTTGGTCTATGTCGCTTTCATCGGCGGCGCAGTCACGATCTTGGTCTTGTTACTGAGATCGCAGGCCAGCACCATAATGGCCATTGGTCTCCCCTTGCCGCATTCATTAACCGCCGCCAAGAAAATCCCTTACGGCGTCGCTATCGCGGTTGGCGGCATGCTTGCCTTTCCTTCCTCTGGACTTCTGCTAGCGGCTACTCAAAAAGTGCTCTGAGTCCGGAGGCGGAGGAGTATAAATCGGCTTTTTGCGCAAGCGACATCTAATGTATGTCAAGTAATCATGGTTAAATAACAATAAATGTAACCTACCATTAACCATAATTACACCAATTGCCGACCATTCTGCGGGGCGAAGAATCCTGTTCCCCAAGGAATGTCCATGAAACCCGCTCGCATAATGATCCTCGCAGTCGCAGCTGTCGCCGCCGGTATGGCCGGCCTGCTGGCGATGCGTCTGGCCGGCAAGCGCGATATCGTGCCGCAGCAGATCGCGGCGGTGGTGGAAAAGGAAGCGACGGTCAATGTGCTCGTCGCAAGCGCCAATTTGTCCGTTGGCTCGCGTTTGAATGAGGGCTCCATCCACTGGCTGGCCTGGCCGGAAAGCGGCATCGTCAAGGGCCTCATTACTCAAAGCGATCGCCCCGATGCCCTGAAGGACCTTGACGGCGCTGTCGTCCGCCTGCCGATTTTCGAGGGCGAGCCGATTCGCGAGGAAAAGGTCGCCGATTCCAGCAGCCGCATTCTCTCCTCCCTGTTGCCATCAGGCAAGCGTGCCGTCGCGACCGAGATCTCCGTCGCCACCGGTGCTGGCGGTTTCATTCTCCCGAACGACCGTGTCGACGTCATCATGGTCCGCAAAGGCTCGCAGCAGCAGCTCGTCACCGAGACGGTTCTCACCAATGTGCGTGTCCTGGCGGTCGATCAGCAGATCGAGGAGAAGCAGGATGGAAGCAAGGCCGTGGTGGGCGCAACCGCGACGCTGGAGCTGACGCCGGATCAGACGAAGGTTCTCGCCGTCGCACATCAGATGGCCGATCGGCTGACGCTGGCATTGCGCTCCGTTGCCGATGCCCAGCAACCCGATACGACGGCTGCCGACTATCTGCTGGCCGGCGACAATGGCGGTGGCCTTGTTCAAGTCATCAAGTCGGGGGCGATCGTGACCGGTGGCCCGACGGGGCCGAAAGCACAATGAGAAGGGGCGAGATGATGTTCAAGACAAGCAAGACGGCCAGCCTTTCTCTCGCGGCGGCTCTCTCCTTCTCCGTCGCCTTTGCAGGGTTGCCGCTGCCGGGCGTCCCGGCTTTTCTGCGCACACAAACAGCGCTAGCCGGCGGCTCCGACAGCATTGTCACCATCGCCGGTCTCGGCACGAAGCGCACCCTGAAGCTCGGCCTCAACAAGGCGCTGGTGGTCGATCTGCCGGCCGATGCCCACGATATCCTGGTTTCAGACCCCAAGATGGCAGATGCTGTGACGCGTACCTCGCGCCGCATCTACCTGTTCGGCAAAACGGTCGGCCAGACCAACATCTTCATCTTCGGCGCAGACGGCAAGGAGATCGTTAGCCTCGACCTCCAGATCGAGCGCGATATTGCCGGCCTGCAGGCCAACCTCAAACGTTTCATCCCGGACTCCGATATCAATGTCGAGATCGTTTCCGACAACATCGTCATGACCGGCTCGGTGCGCACGCCGCAGGATGCGACGCGCGCAGAGCAGCTTGCTCAGGCTTTCCTCAAGGGCGGCGAAGCGACGACCCGTACGGAGACAGCCTCCGGCACTGGCGGAAATAGCTCTGTCGCTCTCTTTGCGGAAGGACGCCAAACCTCGCAAATCGTCAACATGCTGCAGATCGAAGGCGAGGATCAGGTAACGCTCAAGGTGACCGTTGCAGAGATCAAGCGCAGCGTGCTGAAGCAGATCGGC
The DNA here is from genome assembly GCF_016429255.1 of Rhizobium sp. ASV8. GTDB lineage: Bacteria > Pseudomonadota > Alphaproteobacteria > Rhizobiales > Rhizobiaceae > Rhizobium. The sequence goes on along the minus strand of NZ_JAELUG010000027.1, from coordinate 12,579 downwards.
TTCGACAATCTCGTCAGCAACTCCTCCGGCCTGTCGGTCGCGCAGCTCGGCAGCCCTGCCACGGACGGGACTGCGGCAGTCGGCGGCGGCGGTCTTGCCAGCTTGTTCAAAACCGCCATCGGCAAGTACAATATCAGTACTTACCTCAATGCTCTCGAGCAGGCTGGCGCCGTCCGTACGCTGGCTGAGCCGACGTTGACGGCGATCTCCGGCCAGGCGGCCACGTTCAATTCGGGCGGCCAGACGCTATACGCCGTCACGAACAAGGACGGCAGTGTCACGGTCACGCCCTTCACCTATGGTATCAGTTTGGCCTTCACGCCCGTCGTGCTGTCTGCCGGACGAATAGCCCTGCATGTGCAGACGCAAGTTTCCAATCCGGTCGGCACGGCCAACGCCGGCACGGCAACCTACAACCAGCGCGCCGCCGACACATCGGTCGAGTTGCCTTCCGGTGGGTCAATCGCCCTGGCCGGTCTCCTGAGCGATACCATCCAGCAGACCACCAACGGCACGCCCGGCGCCTCCAAGATTCCGATCCTCGGTGCCCTGTTCCGCCAGAAGAGCTTCCAGCGCGACGAGACCGAGCTTGTCATCATCGCGACCCCCTATCTGGTGCGTCCGGTCGCCCGCAGCCAGCTCGCACGCCCCGACGACAATTACTCGCCGAGCAACGATATCAGCGGCTTCTTCATGAATCGCGTCAACAAGATCTACGGCCGCAAAGACGGGCCGCCGGTCGCCGATGCCGATTTCCACGGCACTGTCGGCTTCATCTACAAGTGACAGGGACACCGACCATGAAGCGCGCCTTTTCAACCGGACCGACGAGGGATCACAAGATGGCCAGCCTTGAACGCAACGCGCCTCGCATCGGCCGCCCCCGGTTTGCCGCACTGGCCCTGATCGCGCCTGCACTCCTCCTGACGGCGGCCGCTATGAGCGGCTGTGCAGACTCACGGGATCGCATGACGACAAGCGCCATCAATGACGACTATCGCCAGCGTCATCCGATCGTCTTGACGGAGAAAGAACGCAGCCTCGACATACCGGTCGCCTCAAGCGACCGCCATCTGACAACGGGTATGCGCGACACGGTCCGCGGCTTCGTGCAGGATTATCGCGCCCATGCGAGCGGCACCGTCGAAATCCTGTCGCCGCGGGGATCGGTAAACACGGCTGCTGCTGCGGCGCTGCGTCAGCAGATCCGAAGGGAATTGGTCACCAATGGCATCCCCTCAGCCCGCATCGTCGACAGCTACTATCCTGCCGGTGATTCCGGCGACGCCGCGCCGATCCGTCTGCGCTTCACCGCCACGACGGCGCTCACCAACACTTGCGGCCAATGGCCTGATGATCTTTCCGACAATGCTTTCGACAACCAGAACTACTATAATTTCGGCTGCGCGACGCAGCATAATCTGGCAGCGCAAGTCGCCAATCCCACAGACTTGATCTCACCCCGTGCCGTGTCGCCGATCGATACCGATCAACGCAGCAAGGTAATCGACAACTATCGCAATGGCACGGTCGCGACGAGCACGGCCACTATCGGCGGCTTCGGCGGATCAGGCGGCTCCGGCCAATGACCTCAGGAATTGCCCGTCGGCGGAACAGGACGACATCATGAACGCCATCGATTACGATATCGGACCGACCGCAGAAGAGGCGGACGAAACTCCACGCTCGGGCAATCTCGAGAATGTGCGTCCCCTGCCGCGTATTTCAGTGCACGCTTTCTGCGAAAGCGATCAATTGCAGCGCGTCATGGACCAATGCGCCAACGATCGCCGCATGTCGAAGGTAAGCCTGCGCATTACCAGCGGCAGCACGGCTGCGGCGGCAAACATGTTCGCTTCGACGCCGACGCCCAATCTGATCATTCTCGAGACACGCGCCAATCCGCGCAATCTGCTGGCCGAGCTTGCACCGCTTGCCGCTGTCTGCGATCCAAGCACGAAGGTGATCGTCGTCGGCTATCACAACGATATCGGGCTCTATCGCGAACTCATTCGCAACGGCATATCCGAATATATCGTTCAGCCCACGGAGATGTCCGATCTGATGAGCGCGATGGCGGGGATTTTCATCGATCCCGATGCCGAGCCGCTTGGGCGCAGCATTGCCTTCATCGGCGCGAAAGGCGGCGTTGGTGCATCCACCATCGCCCATAATTGTGCTTTCGGCATATCGAGCCTGTTCTCTACCGAAACCATTCTGGCCGATCTCGATCTGCCCTACGGCACGGCGAACATCGATTTCGATCAGGATCCGGCGCAGGGGATCGCCGAAGCGGTCTTCTCACCGGAACGCCTCGACGAGGTGTTTCTCGATCGCCTGCTGACCAAATGTTCGCAGCATCTTTCCCTGCTGGCCGCGCCCTCCATGCTGGATCGCGCCTATGATTTCGATGCGCACGCCTTTCTGCCTGTCATCGATGTGCTTCAGCGCAGCGCACCGGTCGCGGTGCTGGATGTTCCGCATGTCTGGACGGAATGGACGCGCTCGGTGCTTGGCGCTGTCGACGAGGTTGTCATCTGCGCAGCGCCCGATCTTGCCAACTTGCGCAATGCCAAGAACCTGATCGACGCGCTCCGCAAGCTAAGACCGAATGACAAGGCGCCCCACCTCGTTCTCAATCAGGTGGGTATGCCGAAGCGGCCGGAGATCAATCCGTCGGAATTCTGCGCGCCGCTGGAGATCGATCCGATCGCCATCATTCCGTTCGACATCAATCTTTTCGGCAATGCCGCCAACAGCGGTCAGATGATCTCAGAGACGGACCCGAAGTCGCCGGTTGCCGAGGTCTTCTCGCAGATATCGCATATCGTCACGGGCCGTGTCGCTTTGAAGAAGGCGAGAAAGGGCGGTCTGCTCGGCCTCCTGAAGCGGAAGTAACTGTAGTAGCAGAATTGGAAAGAACGCATGTTTGGCAAGCGCGGAAATGACGGTCCTGCAAAGAGCGGCGGCATGGTGCACCAGCCGGTACGTGCGCCCGCAGCTGCCAGCGCAACTGCCGCACCGGCAGTCCTGATCGAGCCCTCTCGCGAGCAGTCGCAGCCGCGCCAGCAGGTGCCTCCGCCGCCAATGCAGACGCCTAGCCGTCGCCGGACGGCGCGGACCGAAGAATATTACGACACCAAATCTCAGGTCTTTTCGGCACTTATCGACACGATCGACCTGTCGCAGCTTTCCAAGCTTGGCAACGAAGCCGCTCGCGAAGAAATCCGTGATATCGTCAACGATATCATCACGATCAAAAATATTGCGATGTCGATTTCCGAGCAGGAGGAACTGCTTGAGGATATCTGCAACGACGTGCTCGGCTACGGTCCTCTGGAGCCGCTGCTGGCGCGCGACGACATTGCCGACATCATGGTCAATGGTTCCGGCCAGACCTTCATCGAAGTCGGCGGCAAGACCGTCGAGTCGGAGATCCGTTTCCGCGACAATTCGCAGCTTCTCTCCATTTGCCAGCGTATTGTCAGCCAGGTCGGCCGTCGCGTCGACGAATCCAGCCCCATCTGCGACGCGCGCTTGCCCGACGGTTCGCGCGTTAACGTCATCGCGCCGCCGCTGGCGATCGACGGGCCGGCACTGACCATTCGTAAATTCAAGAAGGACAAGCTCACGCTTGATCAGCTTGTTCGCTTCGGCGCCATCACGCCCGAGGGCGCGACGCTGCTCCAGATCATCGGGCGCGTGCGCTGCAATGTCGTCATTTCAGGTGGTACAGGCTCGGGCAAGACCACGCTTCTGAACTGCCTGACCAACTATATCGATCGCGACGAGCGCGTCATCACCTGCGAGGACACCGCCGAACTGCAGCTGCAGCAGCCGCATGTCGTGCGTCTGGAAACCCGGCCGCCCAACATCGAAGGCGAGGGCGAGATCACCATGCGCGATCTCGTCAAGAACTGCCTTCGTATGCGCCCCGAACGCATCATCGTCGGCGAAGTGCGCGGACCGGAAGTCTTCGACCTGCTGCAGGCGATGAACACCGGTCACGACGGCTCGATGGGCACCATCCACGCCAATACGCCGCGCGAATGCCTGAGCCGTATCGAATCGATGATCGCCATGGGTGGTTTCAGCCTGCCGGCAAAGACCGTGCGCGAGATCATTTCCACCTCGGTCGACGTTATCATCCAGGCCGCGCGTCTGCGCGACGGTTCGCGCCGGATCACGCAGATCACCGAGGTGATCGGCATGGAAGGCGATGTGATCATCACGCAGGACCTGATGCGCTACGAGATCGAGGGTGAGGACGCGAATGGCCGGATTGTCGGCCGGCACCTCTCCACCGGCATCGGCAAGCCGCATTTCTGGGACCGCGCTCGTTACTATAACGAGGAGCGACGCCTAGCCGCCGCCCTCGACGAGATGGAGCAGAAGGGCCAATAGGAATTCTCATGTTCGGTTTCGATCCTGTCGTATTACTGATTGTCTTGCTCTCGGCTATTTCCGCGGCTGCGATCTGCTACGGCGTTCTCTATTCAAGGATCGAGACCCAGAAGAAGGCGGAGATCCGCGTCAACCGGGTGAAGCAGGCCGAGACCGATCGTGCAAAGGTCAAGGTGGCGCGTGACCGCGTGCAGGAAATGACCAAGCGGCGCAAGTCGGTTCAGGATTCGCTCAAGGACCTGGAGAAGCGGCAGTCGGAAAGCACCAAGAAGAAGCAGTCATTGAAGGCTCGCCTTCCGCAAGCCGGGCTGTCGTTGACGCCGTCGCGTTTCTATCTCATCAGCGCGCTGTTCGGCCTGTTCATCATGTTTATTCTTTTCATCATAGGCGCTCCGCTCCTGGTCATCCTCGGATTGCCTTTTGCGGCCATGTTCGGCTTGCCTCGATGGATTGTCAGCTTCCTTATCAAGCGGCGCCAGGGCAAGTTTCTCAACGAGTTTCCCAACGCGCTCGATCTCATTACCCGTTCGCTTCGGTCCGGCTTGCCGCTGAACGATTCCGTTCGGTTGGTGGCCGCTGAGGCTCGCGAGCCGGTCAGGACGGAGTTCCGCCGAGTGGTCGAAGCGCAGCAGGTGGGCCTCAGCATGTCAGATGCCTGTGCCCGTATGCTGAACCATATGCCGCTTCAGGAGGTGAATTTCTTCTCGATCGTCATCGCCGTCCAGGCGCAGGCCGGTGGCAACCTGTCGGAAGCACTGGGTAATCTGTCGCGGGTGCTGCGTGAACGCAAGAAGATGAAGGCGAAAGTCCAGGCATTGTCGATGGAGGCAAAAGCCTCCGCCGTCATCATTGGCGCTTTGCCCTTCGTCGTCATGACGCTCGTCTCCATGACGTCGCCGCAATATATGACGGTCCTATTTACCGATCCGCGCGGACACCTGATCCTGATTGGCGCCGGCATCTGGATGTCCATCGGCATTTTCATCATGCGCAATATGATCAATTTCGAGATCTGAGCGGGGGGAGCCGCCAAGCCCATGTCTGATCTGGCTGCCAATTTGACCGATCCCGGCACGATCCTCGCGGTTGTCGTCGCCGTCGTGGTATTTGCCACCTTCTATACGATCGCATTGCCGATGCTGGAGCGCGGCGATCTTAACAAGCGCATGAAGGCCGTCTCGACCGAGCGTGAGCAGATCCGTGCCCGCGAGCGGGCGCGTTTGAATGTCGACGGCGGCAAGGCAACGCTGCGCAACCAGAACAACCACAATGTCCGGCAGATTGTCGAGCGCTTCAACCTGCGCAACGCACTTGTTGACGCCAATACGATCAATCGTCTACGCGCCGCCGGCCTGCGCTCCGAAAACGCCCTGAACATGTTTCTGGTGGCGCGGTTTCTGCTGCCGTTCCTGTTTCTTGCTTTCGCCTTGTTCGTGGTTTTCGTTCTCGGTTATTTCGAAAGCAGGCCGTTGCCGATCCGTCTCCTCGGCGTGATCGTGGTGGCCTACATCGGCTTCTACGCACCGAACATCTATGTCTCCAATCTGGTCACCAAGCGCCAGAAGTCGATCAAGCGAGCCTGGCCGGATGCACTCGACCTGATGCTGATCTGTGTGGAGTCGGGCATATCGATCGAAGCCGGCATGCGCCGCGTCGCCGAAGAGATGGGGGAACAATCCCCGGCGCTCGCGGAAGAAATGATCCTGACCATGGCCGAACTTTCCTTCCTGCAGGATCGTCGCACCGCCTTCGACAATCTCGCTGCCCGTACGCAGATCGAGCTGGTCAAATCGGTAACGCAGGCCCTCATCCAGGCCGAGCGCTACGGAACGCCGCTGTCGCAAGCGTTGCGCGTCATGGCCCAGGAAGGCCGCGACGAGCGCATGAACGAGGCGGAAAAGAAGGCTGCAGCACTGCCGCCGAAGCTAACCGTGCCGATGATCGTCTTCTTCCTGCCCGTGCTGATGGCGGTCATTCTCGGGCCGGCGATCATCCGCACTCTGGACAAGTTCTGAACGTTCCGGCTTGCCCGCAGCGCGGGCGGATGATTAAGCTCCTCATCGATGTCGCCGGCGACGCTCTAGGATGGTTTCCGACATGCGCGAAGCATCCAGGCTCGGCGACCAAGCGGATTTCCAGCCGGATCGGGAGGTGTCGCATGTCATCCATGGCCATATTTTTCAGTGTCATTGCCGCAGTCTTCATCGGTGCCGTCAGTCCGGGGCCAAGCTTTGTGCTGGTCTCCCGCATCGCTGTCTCCCGCTCGCGCAAAGCTGGTCTGGCCGCAGCCTTCGGGATGGGAACGGGCAGCGTCATCTTCGCGACGCTGGCTCTCTTCGGCTTGAGCGCGCTGCTGATGAAGGTCGAATGGCTGTATCTCGCGTTGAAGGTCGCAGGTGGTCTCTACCTGATCTATGTCGGCATCCGCATCTGGCGCAATGCCGCGCACGATCTTCCGATCGATGCGCCGGCTACTCCGGCGGCTGGAGGCGTTGCACGCAATTATCTCTTCGCGCTCGGAACCCAACTCAGCAATCCCAAGACTGCGATCTTTTATGGGAGTATTTTCGCGGCGCTTCTTCCGCCGTCTCCAGCTCCGTGGCTGCTGTTGACGGTTCCGCCGGCAGTTTTCCTGGTCGAAGTCGGTTGGTATACCTTGGTCACCCTGGCTTTCTCGTCCATTCGCCCGCGCGCTTTTTATGTCGGATCGAAACTGTGGATCGATAGGGTGGCCGGCGCCATCATTGGCGCATTGGGGGCAAGACTAGTGATGGATGGCCTGCCGCGGCATATCTGGCGCTGACCGCCGACGTGGCGGCGTAGCTTCGAAATGAAGAAGCCGTTATTTGCCTCAGGTCGTTTACTGGATGGCCTTCTTGCCGTCACCGCTCGCTGCAAGCTTCTGCCAGGAATTGCGCTGGGCCAGCATGGAGCGCAGATAGGTGACATTGGCGTTCGCCTGCTCGGGTGTCAGTTCCTGCCGGGCGATCTTCTCGGCTTCCGCGAAGCGGCCTTGCAAGCCGACGACGAGCGCCAGGTTCTGGCGGACGCGGCTGTCTGCGCCCGGTTGTCCAGCCGCCGAACGAAGGTAGCTCTCGGCATTCTTGAGATCGCCGGTCAGCACGTAGGACATGCCGAGGTTCGAAAGGATCGTCGGTTCGTTGGGCGCCAGCACCAGTGCGTCGCGATATTTGCCGCGCGCATCGGTGGAGCGGCCAAGCTGATCGAGGATTGCGCCTTCTGCCGAAACGAGACGCCAGTCGGGACGGTCGGGGGTCTGGGCGCGGTCGATGGTGGCCAGAGCCTGTTCGAGCTGGCCCGCGGCCGCCTGTGCCTTGCCGTAGGCGGCCAGCACGCCGCGGTCGCTTGGATTGTTGATCGCAACCTGCTGCATAACGGCGAGAGCCTGGTCGTTGCGGCCGCTCATGCGCAGTGCATTGGCGTAGTTGACGCCCGCGTCGCGATCCCTAGGGTTGGCATCGTAAGCCTTGCCCAACGTCGCCGTCGTCTGCGCCAGGTCGGTGCCGTTCACCGTGTCCATCGGCCTCGAAGACTTCGGGATCGAGCCGGTGGTGATGTTGTCCTTGCTTGCCGTCGTCGAGCAGCTTGCCAGGGCGGCTGCCAGAAGCGCGGCCGAAGCGCCTCGAAAAAGAAAGGTTCTAAGCAAAGACGAGGTTGAACCGGCGGACATGACGCTATTTCCCTGAATCCATAAGTCTTGCGTCAGGCCTAGAATCGAAACAGGGAAAGGTTCGACGCAATGTTCGCTCCAGCAATAATCTGTTAACCCTAACAGACGGTTAACTCTCGATTCCCTGAAGTCATTGTCAAAGGATGGTTATGGCCCCCTATCAATTCATCGAGCGCGCGACGCCTTTTAATTCGAAGGGTGGCTCGACGCTGCCGATCTTTGCCGTGACGCCGGCTCACATAGAGACGGGCACTATCGATCCCATCGCGCTCGATTGGGCTCGCAAGGCAGGTTACAAGGCCGACAGCGGCTCTCTGCTTCTGATCCCGACCGCGGAAGGCCACCTCGGCGGCGCATTGTTTGGCCTCGGCTCCAATCCGTCCGAACAGCCCTTCCTCACCGGCAAGCTCGCGCGCAGCCTGCCCGCCGGCGATTGGCACATCGAGACGGCACCCCTGACGGCGAACCGGCTTTCGCTCGGCTTCGGCCTCGGCAGCTACCGTTTCGATCGCTACAAGTCCGAGAAGGCGGCCGCACCGACGCTGATGATCCCGCGCGATGCCGATGCGACCGATATCAAACGCCAGCTTGCCGGCGTCTTTCTCGCACGCGATCTCATCAACACCCCCACCAATGATATGGGACCGGAGCAGCTGGAAGCTGCTTTCCGGGCGCTTGCCGAACACTACAAGGCGGAAATGTCCGTCATCATCGGCGATGATCTGCTGAAGGAAAACTTCCCGCTCGTGCATACCGTGGGACGCGCCAGCGCCGATGCGCCGCGCCTGCTGGAAATGCGCTGGGGCAAGAAGGGTCATCGCCGCATCACGCTGGTCGGCAAGGGCGTCTGCTTCGATACCGGCGGTCTCGACATCAAGCCCGCATCCTCGATGCTGCTGATGAAGAAGGACATGGGCGGCGCGGCCAACGTCATGGGCCTGGCGCTGATGATCATGGACGCCAAGCTCAAGGTCGATCTGCGCGTCATCATTCCGGTCGTGGAGAATTCGATTTCGGCCAACGCCTTCCGCCCCGGTGACATCTACAAGAGCCGCAAGGGCCTGACCGTCCAGATCGACAATACCGATGCCGAGGGCCGGCTGATCCTCGCCGATGCGCTTGCCTATGCCGATGAGGATGCGCCGGATCTGATGATCGACATGGCGACGCTGACGGGCGCTGCGCGCGTCGCACTCGGCCCCGATCTGCCGCCATTCTTCACCGACGACAGCGAGCTTGCCAGCGATCTGACCGAAGCGAGCCTTGAGACCGACGACCCGTTGTGGCGCATGCCACTCTACATGGGCTACGACAAGGATATCCGCACGAAATTTGCCGATATCACCAATGCTCCGGCCGGCGGCATGGCGGGTTCGATCACGGCGGCCCTGTTCCTCAAGCGCTTCGTCACGAAGACGCCGAGCTGGGCGCATTTCGATATCTTCGGATGGGCTCCGAGCGAGCGTCCGCACTCGCCCGGCGGCGGCGAAGCACAGGCCATCAGGGCGCTCTATCACCATATCAGGCAGAGCGTGCGCTAGACCACAGCTACCCCCTCTACCCGCATTCAGGGAGAGGGGGTGGATCCCCCTTGAATCCGCCACGATCTTGGCCGAGACTGGAACGGTAGCGTAACGATTTTCGGGGTTGTCCGTGCCGCTAGATCTCTCCGCCTCGCAGGCCCTTGGCCTTTGGCATGGCGTGACGCTCGCTCAGGTGCGCCGCGAGGATCACGATTTGACGCTGCGGCAGACTGCGATCCTTCTGCAGATCTACCTCGTGCCGCCGCCGCACACCGTGCGGGGGCTGGCAGCGACCCTCGGCGTCACCAAGCCGGTCATCACCCGGGCGCTTGACACCATGGGTGAGATGGGATTGGTCGACCGGGTGCGCGACGATCGCGATCGCCGCAATGTCATCATCAAGCGCACGGTCACCGGCGCGCTCTATCTGGAAAAACTCGGCGATCTCGTCATCGAGCACGGCCGCAAACTATGAATTCGGGAATTGCCTTATGACGCTCGACCGTCGCCTCCACGCTTTCAGACCTGACCTCGCCGAAGCCTCGCTCAGGGGAAAAGTCGAAGCCGAACGTTTCGTCGAAGGCAGCAAGGCAGAGGTCGCCGTTCCCATTGTCGCGCTTCGTCCGAAGCCGGATCTCGCGTCAGGCATCGATACCGAATTGCTCATGGGCGAAGAGGTCGTGGTTTTCGAGCGCAGCAGTGGCTGGTGCTGGGTCAAAGCGACTGCGGACGGCTATGTCGGATATCTTCCTGAAACGGCGATCAGGGAAGGGGGCTCGGCTGCGACCCATATCGTCGTCCCTCAGCGCACGTTCATCTATCCCGAGCCGGAACTGCGCAAGCCGCATGCGGCCGTGCTGTCGATGGGCAGCCGCGTGCGCGTCACCGGCACGGCAGAGGCGCGCGGCAATCACTACGTCGTCCTCGAGGACGGCACCGCGATCTTCGCCAAGCATGTTCAGCCGATCGATCATGTTGGCAATGACGACTACGTCGATGTCGCTCTCCGCTTCCTCGAAACCCCTTACCTTTGGGGCGGGCGTTCCGGCCTCGGCATTGATTGTTCGGGGCTGGTGCAATTGGCGCTGCTGATGACAGGGCATTCCGCGCCGCGCGATACCGATATGCAGGCGACTGGCTTGGGCGAACCGATTGCTCGTGAACAACTGCGCCGCGGCGATTTCGTCTTCTGGAAGGGCCATGTGGCGATCATGGAAGACCCGGAGACCATCGTTCATGCCAACGGCCACACAATGACCGTGGCACGGGAGAATTTCGCCGCTGCCGTGGAGCGCATCGGCTGGCTCTACGAGTATCCGACCGGCTACCGGCGCCTTGCCGACTGATCCTCACTCGGAACAGTCTCGCACCTCGTTCGTTACTTCCTCTGATTGGCCAGTCCTATCGAGAGGAGGAAAATGTATGCTCATCACCGCAATGGAAAAGACAGTGCGCGATATTCTGCGCGACGGTCATCTGCGCACGCGCGGCAAGATCGACAAGTTGCGTGAGTTGCAGAGCGAAGCTCGAGGCCTCCAGCGCGCCGGGACCGAGAGTTCCATGAGCGCCGATGACGGCCTTCAGGACGATCTGCGCGTCATCGAAAAGGCACTGCACGACCTGCATGCCGATACCGAACAAAAAGGCGCCGCCACGCTGTAGCATGGTTGGCGCCTGTATCTCTTCGGTGACCCCGCCTTCACTCGCTGCGCGGCCGGGAAATCCAGATGCCTGCGACGATGATGATTCCACCCAACGCCTGAATCAGCGTGACGTTTTCGCCGAACAAGATCCAGGCAAACAGCGCCGCCGCGATTGTTTCCAGGAAGATGACCAGTGACGAGAAGACCGTCGGCAGTCTTCCGAGTGCGACCGAGACCAGTCCCTGGCCGCCGGCATGGCTGATAAGGCCCAGTGCCAGCAGGACGCCCCAGCCGGAGGCCGATTGCGGCAGAATCCTCGGCTCGAAGAAGATCGCGACCAGGAACAGAAGCGCTGCGGTGACGACGCTCAGTTCAAAGGTGACACGGGCAGCATTTGTTCTGCCGCGCGCTGCGCCAACGGCCAGGAAATAGAGGCCGAAGAAGGCGCCGGTGACAACCGCCAGGCCATCGCCGACGGCGCGGCTCGGGTTGAAGGCAAGGCTCTGCACCACCAGTGCCGTTCCACCTGCCAGACAGACGAGGAGTCCGACCAGCGTTGCACGGCTGACCCTCTGCCGCAGCAGCAGCCATCCGAAGATGACGACCCATAGCGGCGCCATGGTCGCGAAGAAGGTTGCGTTGGCAATGGTGGTTCGCAGGATGGAGATGTGCCAGAAGAACAGGTCTCCGGTAAAAGCCATACCGGCGAGGACAGTCGCCAAGGTGAAGCTGGCGCGGGGCGCAGCAGGCTCCGCCGCTTCAGCATAGCGCATCCATATCCAGAGGATCGGCAGCGCCAGGAAGACTCGCCAGAAGGCGCTGGCGAAAGGACCGACATCGGCGAGACGCACAAGACTGGGCGAGATGCTCATTGCCAGCGCCGCCAGCACCATCGCCACCAATCCGAAGACAAATCCCTTCGAGTCGTCGGATGCCTTGCCGGCGGTTGGATGGCTCGTAACCGCTCCTTCACGAAGATCGTGGGAGTGCGTGTCGTAGTCGATGTCGGGGCGTGACATTCTTTTGCCTTTGCAAGTCAGATGATTTGTGGCGCAAACCTAGTACATGGCAGCAGAGTATTTGGCTCCATTTTGTCAGCTTTCATGCAATTTTGTTTCCTCTTTGCGGTAAGGATGTCTTGAAATGCGCAAACCGGCCGATCTCGATGAATTCGATGTGGCGATTCTCGAGATCCTCCAAAAGGACAGCACCGTTCCGCAGCGCCAGATCGGCGAACTGGTTCATCTTTCGGCTGCTGCCGTGCAGCGGCGCATCAAGCGCATGCAGGCAAGCGGCGTCATTCAGGCGAATATTGCGG
>NZ_JAELUG010000275.1 GCF_016429255.1 Rhizobium sp. ASV8 | reverse complement strand
CGCCCATGACACCGGCAAAGGCCGGCAGCAGGACAAGCGCCAGCACCATGGCCAGATCTTCGACGATGAGCCAGCCAACGGCGACGCGACCATTCGTCGAACTGACCAGATTGCGCTCCTCTAGCGCCTTCAGGAGCACGACCGTACTGGCAACCGCAAGACTTAATCCGAAGACGACGCCCGCTCCGATGCTCCACCCCCAAAGTGAGGTGAGGCCGATACCCAGGAGCGTGGCTATCAGGATCTGGCCAATGGCGCCGGGAATTGCAACGCCACGGACCGCCAGCAGATCGGCGGCCGAAAAATGCAACCCGACGCCGAACATCAGTAGGATGACGCCGATCTCGGCCAATTGCGAGGCGAGCGAGACGTCGGCAACGAAGCCGGGCGTGGACGAACCAATGATGACGCCGGCAACGAGATAGCCGACCAGCGGCGGAAGGCGCAACCTGTCGGCCACGTAGCCGAAAACGGCCGCGAACACGAAGCCAGCGGCAATCAATGCGATCAATGCAACGTCGTGCGGCACGGCAGTCCTTCCCGTTTCACGGCGTCAAGCCTGTTCCCCTTGTTTCCGGCTACCTACAGTGCCGCGCGTCATATATGACGCGCAAAGGTCGCTGTAGCACTTTAGATTTGCTGCATAATTCCTTAAGTCGGAATCGATTTAAGGAATTATGCAGTAGCACCGCTTTTGCCAAGCCGTCTACCGTCGATATGAAACTCGCAGAAAGCATCGCCTTGCCGATTCGCAGCCCGATATCAGGCTCAGGGCAAGGCGATGTGACACGGCTGGAACTTACTGGTCCAGAACAATCTGCAGCTTCACATCCGTCGGCCGCGCCTCGACAGCGCGGTCAAAGGCCTTGATGGACTGTTCGAAGGCGAAAGTCTCCGAAATCAGGGGCTTCAGATCGACGCGACCGGAGGCGATCAGTGCGATGGAGCGCTCATACTGATGCGCATAGCGGAACACCGTCTCGATGCGGATTTCCTTTGTCGAAGCGGTGGAAACGTCAAAGCCGACCGGATTGACCGGCAGACCAACGGCAACGATCACCCCACCCGGACGGGGTAGCTCCATCACTGTTTCCCAGGCCTTGGGCGAGCCCGAGCATTCGAAGATGACATCGGCGCCCCAGCCGTCCGTCAGGCGGTCAACCTCTTCGAGCAGGTTCTTTTCACGAATATTGACCGGGATCACACCCTGATATTGTGCCGCGATGTCGAGCTTCGGCTGCGCCAGATCGGCAACGATCGCCCTTGCGCAGCCGCCAGCGAGAGCCGCAATCGCCACCATGATACCGATCGGCCCCGCGCCGAGCACGACGGCGGTATCGCCGGGCGTGATGCGTGCCTTGGTCGCCGCCTGCATGCCGACGGCGAATGGCTCGACCATTGCACCCTCGGCAAAACTCACATTGTCGGGCAGCTTGAAGGTGTAGTTCGCCGGATGCACGACAAACGGCGTCAGCACGCCATGGATCGGCGGCGTCGCCCAAAAAGTGACGGCGGGATCGACGTTGTACATTCCAAGGCGGCTGGCCTTGGAATTGGGATCGGGAATACCCGGTTCCATGCAAACGCGATCACCGACCTTCAGATGGGTTACGCCGGCGCCGACCTCGACAATCGTGCCCGCGGCCTCATGA
>NZ_JAELUG010000274.1 GCF_016429255.1 Rhizobium sp. ASV8 | reverse complement strand
CATGAAGATACTGGTGCCAGTTAAGCGGGTTGTTGACTACAACGTTAAGATCCGCGTGAAGCCGGATGGATCTGGCGTTGAGCTGTCGAACGTGAAGATGTCGATGAACCCGTTCGACGAGATTTCGGTCGAAGAGGCGCTGCGTCTGAAGGAAGCGGGCAAGGCCGAGGAAGTGGTGGTCGTATCGATCGGACCTGCCAAGGCCGAGGAAACGCTGCGCACGGCGCTCGCCATGGGTGCGGATCGCGCCATTCTCGTGGAAACCGACGATGCCGTCGAGCCGCTGGCCGTTGCCAAGATCCTCAAGGGTGTTGCGGATGCCGAACAGCCGGGCCTCATCATCGTCGGCAAGCAGGCGATCGACGACGATAGCAACCAGACCGGCCAGATGCTGGCGGCACTGCTCGGCACGGCGCAGGCAACCTTCGCCTCCAAGATCGAGATCAGTGACGGCAAGGCCAAGGTGACCCGAGAAGTCGACGGCGGTCTGCAGACCATCGAGGTCAAGCTGCCGGCCGTTGTCACCACGGACCTTCGCCTGAACGAGCCGCGCTACGCCTCGCTGCCGAACATCATGAAGGCGAAGAAGAAGCCGCTCGACAAGAAGTCGCCGGCCGATTTCGGCGTCTCCACCGAGCCGCGTCTGAAGGTGCTGAAGACGGAAGAGCCCGGCGGCCGCAAGGCTGGCGTCAAGGTCAAGTCGGTTGCAGAGCTCGTCGAAAAGCTCAAGACCGAAGCCGGCGTCCTGTAATCCAGTCCGAACGAGGAGTTAGACATCATGGCCATTCTTCTTCTGGCTGATCACGACAATGCCCACCTCTCCGACCAGACCGCCAAGGCGCTGACGGCAGCTGCCAAGATCGGCGGCGATGTGCATGTGCTGGTGGCAGGTGCCGGTGCCAAGGCTGCGGCCGAACAGGCTGCCAAGCTTGCCGGCGTCTCCAAGGTGCTGGTTGCCGAGGATGCAAGCCTTGCCAACAATCTGGCCGAGCCCTTGGCAGCGCTGATCGTATCGCTTGCCGGTTCCTACGACACCATCCTCGGTGCGGCCACTTCGGTCGGCAAGAACGTGCTGCCGCGCGTCGCAGCTCTTCTCGACGTTGCCCAGGTCTCGGAAATCATCGAGGTGGTTTCGGCCGACACTTTCAAGCGGCCGATCTATGCCGGCAATGCCATCCAGACCGTGCAGTCGACCGACGCCAAGAAGGTCATCACCGTACGCACGGCCTCCTTTGCGGCGGCGGAGACAAGCGGCAATGCGGCAATCGAGAGCGTATCGGCGGCGGCCGACCCGGCGCTGTCCTCCTTCGTCGGCGACGCACTGTCGACATCGGATCGTCCGGAACTGACCTCCGCCAAGATCATCATCTCGGGTGGCCGGGCGCTCGGTTCTGCCGAGAAGTTCAAGGAAGTCATCCTGCCCGTCGCCGACAAGCTCGGTGCTGCCGTCGGCGCCTCGCGCGCAGCCGTCGATGCCGGCTATGCGCCGAACGACTGGCAGGTGGGCCAGACCGGCAAGGTGGTGGCACCGCAGCTCTACATCGCCTGCGGCATTTCCGGCGCCATCCAGCACCTGGCCGGCATGAAGGACTCGAAGGTCATCGTCGCCATCAACAAGGACGAGGAAGCCCCGATCTTCCAGATCGCCGACTA
>NZ_JAELUG010000273.1 GCF_016429255.1 Rhizobium sp. ASV8 | reverse complement strand
CCCCCCCCCCCCCCCCCCCCCCCCCCCCCCCCCCCCCCCCCCCCCCCCCCCCCCCCCCCCCCACCCCCCCCCCCCCCCCCCCCCCCAACCACACCCACGACACGTCGTCGGCAGCGTCAGATGTGTATAAGAGACAGGGATATTACTACGCAGAGGTCGCCGCGGACGGGCCGCCACTCCATTTCGGGGCCGGCGGTGTTAGCGCCGGGTCCCCAACGCCGGGCTCTCCCAAAAAGAGGGGAGCTCGAGGGTTGAAATGACGCTCGAACAGGCATGCCCGCCAGAATTCTGGCGGGCGCAATGTGCGTTCAAAGATTCGATGATTCACTGAATTCTGCAATTCACATTACTTATCGCATTTCGCTGCGTTCTTCATCGATGCCAGAACCAAGAGATCCGTTGTTGAAAGTTTTGATTCATTTGTATTTTGCCTTGCGGCACACTCAGAAGAAACTGTAAAAACAAAAGAGTTTGTGGCC
The DNA here is from genome assembly GCF_016429255.1 of Rhizobium sp. ASV8. Taxonomy (GTDB): domain Bacteria; phylum Pseudomonadota; class Alphaproteobacteria; order Rhizobiales; family Rhizobiaceae; genus Rhizobium. The sequence continues at coordinate 1,399 of NZ_JAELUG010000273.1, read as the reverse complement.
TCCGGCGGGCGCCTGGTTCCGGGCCGCGAAACCGAAGAGGTTCCGGGCGCCGGGGCGGCTCCGCCGAAGCAACGTAAAGGTATGTTCACATGGGTTTGGGAGTTGTAAACTCGGTAATGATCCCTCCGCTGGTTCACCAACGGAGACCTTGTTACGACTTTTACTTCCTCTAAATGACCGAGTTTGGAGAGCTTTCCGGCCCTGGGTGGTAGTTGCCCACCTCTCTCCTGGGCTAGTCTGGACGCCTCACTAATAAACGATTTAATCGGTAGTAGCGACGGGCGGTGTGTACAAAGGGCAGGGACGTAATTAACGCAAGCGGATGACATGCGCTTACTAGGGATTCCTCGCTGAAGAGCGATAATTGCAATGCTCTATCCTTAGCACGGCGGAGTTTAACAAGATTACCCTGGCCTTTCGGCCAAGGAAGTACTCGCTGGCTCCGTCAGTGTAGCGCGCGTGCGGCCCAGAACATCTAAGGGCATCACAGACCTGTTATTGCCTCAAACTTCCATCGGCTTGAGCCGATAGTCCCTCTAAGAAGCCAGCGTACTGCCAAAGCAATACGGGCTATTTAGCAGGTTAAGGTCTCGTTCGTTATCGCAATTAAGCAGACAAATCACTCCACCAACTAAGAACGGCCATGCACCACCACCCACAAAATCAAGAAAGAGCTCTCAATCTGTCAATCCTCATTGTGTCTGGACCTGGTGAGTTTCCCCGTGTTGAGTCAAATTAAGCCGCAGGCTCCACCCCTGGTGGTGCCCTTCCGTCAATTTCTTTAAGTTTCAGCCTTGCGACCATACTCCCCCTGGAGCCCAAGCACTTTGATTTCTCGTAAGGTGCCGAACGCGTCAAAAAATAACATCGTCCGATCCCTAGTCGGCATAGTTTATGGTTAAGACTACGACGGTATCTGATCGTCTTCGATCCCCTAACTTTCGTTCCTGATTAATGAAAACATCCTTGGCAAATGCTTTCGCAGTAGTTAGTCTTCAATAAATCCAAGAATTTCACCTCTGACAATTGAATACTGATGCCCCCGACTGTCCCTATTAATCATTACGGCGGTCCTAGAAACCAACAAAATAGAACCACACGTCCTATTTCATTATTCCATGCTAATGTATTCGAGCATAGGCCTGCCTGGAGCACTCTAATTTTTTCAAAGTAAAAGTCCTGTTTCCCCGTCACACCCAGTGAAGGGCATGAGGTTCCACAGAGGGAAAGGCCCGGCCGGACCAGTACACGCGGTGAGGCGGACCGGCCAGCCAGGCCCAAGGTTCAACTACGAGCTTTTTAACCACAACAACTTTAATATACGCTCTTGGAGCTGGAATTACCGCGGCTGCTGGCACCAGACTTGCCCTCCAATTGTTCCTCGTTAAGGGATTTAAAT
>NZ_JAELUG010000272.1 GCF_016429255.1 Rhizobium sp. ASV8 | reverse complement strand
GGTGTCGATGTTGGCGCGGTACTTTTCGAGGTAGCCCTTCTGGACCATCGGGCCAGCGAACTTCTCGTGCACGACGGCGACGTCGATATCCCACTTAGCGCTGCCAGCTGCCTGCTGAGCGTCAAACCGCTCCAGGATCTTCTGCGAGCCGGCGTCGCCGGGGCCGGTGCCAACGGCGCGAACGGTGTTGCCCGGATATGTCTTTTCGAAAAGCGGTCCGAGATATTGGTTGACGTAGTCGACCATGTTCTGGTCGCCCGCGGTTGCAACCGTCAGTTCCTCGGCCTTCAGAGGGAAAGCAGCAAGAGTAATGGCGAAAGCGGCATAGGTCAGTCTCTTCATGAGTACATCTCCATGGGTTCAATGAATAAAGTCAGGTTCAAGCTTTCCCGGCTGCGGACCGGGAAATCGATATGGCCGGGTTTGGGCCCGGCGAATTGAAAAGGAAGAGCGCGTCTGGCGCGACATGGACCTGGACACGCTCGCCGGGCTCGAAAGCCCGTGATGCATCCGCCATGATTTCACGGTCGCCAAGGCGAACCGAATGACGCCAATGGCCACCCGGATAGCTGACGGCCGTGACGTCTCCAAGAAATGTCATGCCCGGGGCTGCGATCGGCGTGTCCGTATGGAAAAGCTGTGCTGCTTCCGGGCGGAAACGCGCCTCGATTGCGCCAGCGCGAAGATCGCGGCCAAGCATCGGCACATATCCGGCGGCGTTCGAGGCAGCAGCCGCAATATTGAAATTGCCGCCTTGTGGCGCACCTTCAAGATGAAGGACGTTTTCCGCGCCCATGAAAGCTGCGACGAACGCCGATGCGGGGCGGTTGTAAACCTCCTCGGGCGTGCCCTGTTGTGCGATATTTCCGGCATTCAAAATGACGATCCGATCCGCCATGACCATGGCTTCTTCACGGTCGTGGGTGACGTGGATGGCCGTAATGCCAAGGCGCTTCTGCAGCGCGCGCAATTCATGGCGCACGGTCAGCCGGATACGGGCGTCGAGATTGGACAATGGCTCGTCAAGCAGCAGGATCTCGGGGTCGACTGCAAGCGCACGTCCCAGTGCGACACGCTGGCGCTGGCCGCCTGACAGCGCTGCCGGCTTGCGTGCTCCCAGCCCATCGAGACCAAGAAGGGTCTGCATGGCGGCCACACGGCTCGTAATCTCCGCCTTCGCGACGCCTTTGAGTTTCAATCCGTAGCCAATGTTCTGTGCCACGGTCATGTGCGGCCAGAGCGCATAGGACTGAAAGACGAGCGCCATGCCGCGTTTGTCCGGCGGCAAATGCGTGATGTCTTTGCGGCCTACACTGACGACGCCTGAGGAGGGCGCGATAAAACCCGCAACGACGCGCAGCAGCGTCGTCTTTCCGCAGCCTGACGAGCCGAGAAGCGCAACGAACTCGCCACGAGCGATGCTGAGATTGATATCGTTCAGAACCTGTGTGTTGCCGTAACGGCAGGCAACAGAATTCAGCTCCAGAAACGCGCTCTGTTCCATTCTTACTCCTCCATTGCACGGCTGTGCAATCCGATTGAGAGCCTAATAAAATGTTTGCTTAACGGCCAGATGACAGATGATATTTTTTTGTCCCGTACTGGTTGTGAGGAGCCGGATGCAGCCGGAGACCATTGTCTGGACGCATAAGAACAAGCGAACCAGAGGGGAACGGGGCGAACAGGTGGTCCAGATCAAGGCGCCTGACGGTCTCGACATCCGCGAGCTTGGGCGCCGCCGGATGCTTTCAAAGGCCTGCTCGATGCAACGCAGCGTCACTATGCCGGGTTGGCCGCCGGGAACCGCGCGTTCGGCACTGGAAATCTCTGCAGGCTGCAAACCGCCGGCGACGGCCATGAGAGGCCCTTTGGCGTGCGGTGTCGTAA
>NZ_JAELUG010000271.1 GCF_016429255.1 Rhizobium sp. ASV8 | reverse complement strand
GCAGGTCTTCAATTCGATCCTTGGAATGATCCTGGATCCGGGCGAGGACATCTGTCAGATACACCTGCGGATTTTGGCCGTGCAATTTGACCGTTTCGATGATGGTCAGAATGTTAGCGATGCGCTCGCCGCCCTTGTCCGAGCCGGCAAACAGCCAGATGATATGACCATTTCTCCTTGCGATGTCGCTCAGCCAGCGCACCATCGCCCGGCGCCATTTCAGCAGATAGGAGGATGTACTCATCATGCCTGACTACGATGCATATATTGGGTTGGACGTCCACAAAGATTCCATATCCGTGGCCATTGCCGACGCGGGTCGTTCTGGCGAGGTCCGTCTCTTCGGAACAATTCCGAACGAGCCGGAAGCGGTTGCTAAACTTGTGAAGAAGCTTTCGAGCCGACACGGACAGGTCGAGTTTGTTTATGAGGCAGGACCGTGCGGGTACAATGTCTTCCGGCAGATCGAGGCGTTGGGGTTTGTTTGCCGGGTAGTCGCGCCAAGCCACACGCCTGTACGACCGGGCAGCCGGCAAAAGAACGACACTCGTGACGCGATGATGCTTGCGAGGCTGTTGCGCGCCGGAGAACTGACCTTCGTTTGGGTTCCTGACGCAGTGCATGAGGCGATGCGTGACTTGGTGCGAGCCCGTTCTGTTGCATCTCACGATGCGCGGAAAGCAAGAACATTAATCCAACTGTTTTTGTTAAAACATGACCTGCGGTATTCCGCCAAGTCTTGGACTACCAGGCATCGAACATGGCTGCGCAACCGACATTTCCAACATTATGCGCAGCAAATCGCTTTCCAAAGCTATCTGAACCGACTGGAACAGGCCGAGGCCCGTAAAAGGGAGCTGGAGGAGCAGATCGCCGTCATTTCTCCGACGTGGTCACTGGCACGAACAGTTATTAACCTACAGGCCTTCAAAGGCGTGGGCCTGGTGATTGCCGCAACGTTGGTCGCCGAGGTCGGGATATTTTCGCGCTTCGACAGTCCGCGGAAGCTCATGGCGTACCTGGGATTAATCCCGGGCGAGCACTCAAGCGGCGGTTCCGTGCGATCACGGGGAATAACGAAGACGGGCAACTCGGCCCTTCGCGCCTTGCTCTTCGAAGCCGCCTGGTCCTACCGCGTTCAGGCCAAGGTGGGGAACTGGATGCACAAGAGTCGTCCGGACATCCCGCAGGCTATCGTTGACATCGCGTGGAAAGCCCAGGTGCGGCTAAGTTCTCGATATCGCAAATTGGTCGGATCAGGTAAAAAAAGCAACGTAGCCATCACCGCCGTTGCGCGCGAGCTTGTTGGATTCCTATGGGATGTTGGTCGCAGATCTGAAGGCGACGTGACTTCACCTGCTGCTTGAGAAGCTAGCCCATAATTAACGGTCGGGAATGGTCAGGGCGTCGGGAGCGGAGAAGGAAACCTCGGGCAAAAATTTGGACGGGTACATCCTACGTCCGCAGCCAGATCGAGGCAGCCTTCCGACGCATCGTCACCATGGGGTAGCCAACCCCAGGACAAGAGTTTGAGCAACCGTCGAGTATTCCCGGCGCTCTGACCCATCCCGACCGTGATACGATGCTATGCGCTGCATGCGAAGCAAGCGGCCTTTTGAGGTGCGTCTAAACTCTAGACAATGGTCATAAGAGTGTTTCCTTCCGATTCCAAGCGGACGCATGGCGCGTTCAGCGATATTGTTGTCGATTTCGACCCGACCATCATCGATGTAGACGCTCAAAGCCACCCATCGAGACAGGGCGTATCGCATCGCCTCGGCCAGCCTCTGCTTCTGTGGCAAAGTTGAGAGTGTCGCCTCGATCCAGGCTTTGAGCTCGTCCAGAATGGGCCGGGCATGGTGTTGGCGCAGGGTACGCCGCTCGTCAGCCG
>NZ_JAELUG010000270.1 GCF_016429255.1 Rhizobium sp. ASV8 | reverse complement strand
GCCCTAAACAACTGCCTTTCGGGGGTGGCCGGACATTTCTGGGCCTCCGTTTACATGGTCGTGCCGGCCGTGGCGATCTCGACCATTCTTGGCGCGCTCAATGGCTACGTGTTGACGAAATGGCGCTTCCGCGGCCATACACTCGTCTTCGCGCTGATGCTGTTTGCCTGCTTCATTCCCTTCCAGTCCGTGCTCTTGCCCATGGCAGCCCTGCTCGGCAAGTTCAACGTGGCGGCGAACTACCTGCAGTCGACCATCGGCACCTCGCTTGGCATCGGCTCGTCGACGCTGAAGCTTGTGGTCGTGCATGTGATCTATGGCCTTGGCTTTACCACGCTGTTCTTCCGCAACTATTATGAGGCGTTCCCGAACGAGCTCATCAAGGCTGCGATGGTGGACGGGGCCGGCTTTTTCCAGATCTTCCGCCGGATCCTGCTGCCCAATTCGGTGCCAATCATCGTGGTCACGGTCATCTTCCAGTTCACCAATATCTGGAACGACTTCCTCTTTGCCTCGACCTATGCGCCCGGCGACAGCAGCCCGATCACCATGGCGGTCAACAACATCGTCAATACGTCAGGCGGCACTGTCGAGTACAATGTCAACATGGCTGCCGCGATGATCGCCGGCCTTCCAACTCTTCTCGTTTATATTCTCGCCGGCCGCTACTTCGTGCGCGGTCTGATGGCGGGCGCCGTCAAAGGATAATCGCCATGGCTTTTCTAGAAATTTCCGGACTGAAGAAGCGTTATGGCGCCGTCGATATCCTCAAGGGTATCGATCTCGAAATGGAGAAGGGCGGCTTTCTCGTGCTGGTCGGCCCGTCGGGTTGCGGCAAGTCCACCCTGCTCAACACCATTGCGGGGCTTGAGGCGATCAGCGAAGGCGACATTCGCGTCGACGGCCGCTCGATCGGCGAGTTGCATCCGTCCAAGCGCGATATTGCCATGGTGTTCCAGAGCTATGCGCTCTATCCGAACATGACGGTTGCCGGCAATATCGCCTTCGGCATGGAAATGCGCGGCGTACCGACTGATGAGCGCAAGAAGGCAATCGACGAGGTGGCCAAGGTGCTGCAGATCAGCCATCTTCTGGATCGCAAGCCGAGCCAGCTATCGGGCGGCCAGCGCCAGCGCGTCGCGATGGGGCGGGCGCTGGTCCGCGATCCCAAGCTGTTCCTGTTCGACGAGCCGCTATCCAATCTCGATGCCAAACTGCGCGTCGACATGCGCACTGAAATCAAGCGGCTGCATGAGCGCATGAAGACGACGATCGTCTATGTGACGCATGACCAGATCGAGGCGATGACGCTGGCCACGAAAATCGCGGTTCTCAAGGACGGCCTGCTGCAGCAGTTCGGCTCGCCCGCCGAGATCTACAACAATCCGGCCAACATGTTCGTCGCCGACTTCATGGGCTCGCCGGCCATGAACCTGTTGTCCGGCACGATCGAGAAGGCCGACAGCGGGCTGTCCGTGTCGCTGGAACGGCCCGACGGCGAGCCGATCAGGCTGCCAATCGCCCCCGGTCGTGAGCAGCTCGAAGCCCATGCCGGCCGTCCGGTGGTCTTCGGCATTCGCCCGGAAGCGCTGACCGATCCTGACGGCGCCGACCGCAATGCCCGCACCGTCGCCGAGAATGATTGCCTGATCGAGGTGGTCGAACCAGCTGGTTCCGACACCTTCGCCGTCATCAAGCTCGGCGGCAAGGAAGTCGTCGCCCGCTTGCGTGCCGATGCCCGCATCCATGCAGGCCAGCACGCACGGCTGGCGTTCAATCTCGACAAGGCCGTGTTCTTCGATCCGCAGACCCAGGCACGCATCGCCTGAGGTCAGCGGCAATCAGAGAAGGGTGAGAAGCCGCCTTGCGGCATGCATGCCTATGGCTCGTCGCTGCAGACGATGCGGAGAGCTTTGGCGTTCCGAGAAGGAC
>NZ_JAELUG010000269.1 GCF_016429255.1 Rhizobium sp. ASV8 | reverse complement strand
GCACTGGAGTGAAAGCCGAACGCGGGAAGGGGAAATCAGCTCTGCGCGCGACCGCTTGGCACGATTTGACGAGCAGCAGCAGACGCTCGAACGGCGGCGCGCCGATTGGCGCGAGATGTTCAGCAAAGCTCTGTCTCCTCTCGGCCTGCCTGATGATGCAACCCTCGACATGGCGGCGGTGGCCCTGAAGGCGTGGGAAGAGTTGCCCGACGCTCTGGCGGAGCGCGACAACAGGCTACGGCGTGTCAGTGGTATGCGACGGGACATGGCGGATTTCGAGCGGCGGCTCGCCACCCTTGTCGCCAATTCCGGCTACGAACTGGAGCACTTGCCGCCGGATGCAGCTGCCGAGGCTCTGCATAGCCGCGCCAATGCGATGCGCGGCGAATTGAAGAAGCGTGAGGGCCTTGAGGAAGATCGGCAGCGCGCGGCGGGATCGCTTGCCCGCCATGAGGAGGCGCTTGCAGCCATATTGAATGATCTTGATCAGTTGACCGCCGGTTTGCCGGGGAGCACCGATCTGCCAGTGCTGTTATCGCGTCTGCGGGAGCGTACCCGCTTGAATGCACGATTGCTGGAAAGCCACGATCGTTTTCGCCAGCAGGCCGAGGGGCGGGCGGAGGACGAACTCCGGCGTCAGCTTCATGATTTCGACCGGGTTGCGGCCGATCTCGAAATCGAGCGATTGACTGAAGAAGATCAGCGGCAATTCACACGACATGGCGAGCTTTCGGCCCGATTGGCGGAAAATCGGCGACAACAGCAGACGCTCGAAACCGGTGTCAGTGCCGAGTACGCGGTTTTCGACAAGCTCTCGGCCGAGCAGGAGGCCAAGGACCTCGCCCGACAATGGGTGGTCCTGAAAATTGCAGCGCGAATGCTGGCGGGCTCGATGGAATCCTATCGGGAAAAGCAGGCCGACCCGGTCATCAAACGAGCGGGTGAATTATTTTCGCAACTCACCGGAAGCCGGTTCCTGCGTCTCGTCGAAGCACATGACGAAAGCGACACATTGCAGCTCCTTGCGGAGCGCGTGGGCGGCGAGCGCGTGCCGCTCGACGGCTTGAGCGAAGGCACAGGCGATCAGCTCTATCTGGCCCTGCGACTGGCTTTCCTGGAAGATTACTCCGCCCGCAACGAGCCGGCTCCGCTAATCGTCGACGATATCTTCCAGACATTTGACGACGAGCGGGCAAGCGCCGGCCTGAAGGTGCTGGCGACGACGGCCGAACGCTTCCAGACGATCCTTTTCACGCATGAGATGAGCATCGTCGAGATTGCTCAGCGCGAAATCGGCAGCGATCTGGACCTGATCAGACTATGAGCCGTGAAGCCGGCTTCTCGGCCAGCTACGACATCGACGGAATGAACAGCTGTGTCGGGACGACGATCCTCGGATCTGATTTGTTGCGACTATAGGCGGGGTTAAGTGCCCTGTCGGCGAAATTCTGCGTCGCGTGCAGCCGACGCAGGTTTTGCTTTTCCTGGTCGAAACGCTTTTTCCGTTCTCCGGATTTGTCCGATCCTCGCGACAGCGATTCATGGTGATAGAGGCAGGCAAAGGGTGTCCAGATTATGCGATAGCCGGCCTTGTGCGCACGCAGGCAATAATCGACGTCGTTGTAGGCGACTGCGAAATTCTCCTCGTCGAACAGGCCGATCTTTCGCAGGCAGTCGCCGGATATCAGCATGACCGCACCGGTTACGCAGGTCATCGTGTTGCGAAGATGCAGCCGGTTCATCGGGCCGCCGAACTCTTTCGGCTTGTTCAGATACCAATGACCAGCCAATCCGCCAAAGCCGATGACCACGCCCGCGTGCTGCATCTTGTCATTCGGAAAGAGCAGCTTCGCGCCGACGATACCGGTTCCGTCATAGGCAAGGCAGGATACCATCTCTTTCAGCCAGTCAGGCTCGATCACCTCTATGTCATTGTTGAGGATCAGGTAATGTTCGCCCGTCGCCGTGCTCAGGCCGCGATTGACGGAGCGTGAGAAGTTGAAGGCTTCGGAGGCGACAGCGGCGGAAAAATTCTGATGTGATCGGCGATACCGCTCGTAGAGATTGAGC
>NZ_JAELUG010000268.1 GCF_016429255.1 Rhizobium sp. ASV8 | reverse complement strand
GTTCCAGGCCCGGCAGATCGATGCCGCGAGCCGCGACATCGGTTGCGATGCAGACGCGGGCACGGCCATCGCGCATGGCCTGAAGAGCGTGGGTGCGCTCGTTCTGGCTGAGTTCGCCCGACAGAGCGACGACAGAAAAGCCGCGATTGTTGAACCGCGCCGTCAGATGATTGACGGCAGCGCGTGTCGAGCAGAAGACGATGGCGTTGCGCGCCTCGTAATAGCGCAGCACGTTGATGATTGCGTTTTCCCGGTCGCTTGGGACGACGGTCAGAGCCCGATATTCAATATCGACATGCTGCTTGGCTTCGGAAGCGGTGGCGATGCGAACGGCGTCGCGCTGATAGTTTTCAGCGAGCTTGGCGATGGAGCGCGGCACGGTCGCGGAGAACATCAAGGTGCGGCGCTCGGAGGGCGCGGCTTCCAGAATGAATTCCAGATCCTCGCGGAAGCCGAGATCGAGCATCTCGTCGGCCTCATCGAGCACGACTGCGCGCAATTGCGAGATATCGAGCGAGTTGCGACGGATGTGATCGCAGAGACGGCCAGGCGTACCGACGACGATGTGGGCGCCACGTTCGAGCGTGCGCCGTTCCGTGCGCATGTCCATGCCGCCGACGCAGGACGCGATCGTTGCGCCAGTCAGGCCATAGAGCCATTCCAGCTCGCGCTGCACCTGAAGCGCCAGTTCGCGGGTGGGCGCGATCGCCAGGGCCAGAGGTGCACCGGCCGGGCCGAAGCGTTCCGAACCATCGAGCAGGCCGGGCGCCAGCGCCAGGCCGAAGGCAACCGTCTTACCCGAGCCGGTCTGCGCCGACACGAGAGCATCCTTGCCCGCAAGGCCAGGATCGAGCATGGCTTTCTGTACCGGCGTCAGCGTTTCATAACCGCGCTTCGCCAAAGCCTGGGCAATCGCAGGAACGATGCCTTCGAATTCAGTCATAATCTGTCTTTCGGAATTCTTCGCTCGCCAAATGGCAGCGATCATCGTGGCCCGCACGTCGCAGGCCTCTTCTTCAAGCCTGCACATACTTGGTCGGCAGGCCAATGTACAGAGCGGCGGTGTATTTGCGTGCAATCTAACGAAAAAAAGGCAGCGAAACGCGCTGCCTTCAAGAATGTTGCTGTCTAAAGAAAGCTCGAGTCGGTGAACTTCATGTTTCGGGAGCCGGGATAAGCTCCAATCCGCTGCTAATCTATGCGAACGGTCTCAAGTTGGCCTTTACCTTTGACCAAGCTTTCTTAACGCGAGGTTACCAAACGATGGTCAGCGTTTGCCCCTCAGTTTTAAGGTCCGTCTTAACTTTTAAGTTCGTCCAGCCCAGCGAAGAGATCGAGCGCCTCCGGATTGGCGAGCGCTTCCTTGTTTTTGACAGGGCGCCCATGCACAACGTCGCGCACCGCAAGCTCGACGATCTTGCCGGACTTCGTGCGCGGGATATCGGCGACCGCGATGATCTTGGCCGGCACATGGCGCGGCGAAGCGCCGGTGCGGATGCGGGTCTTCATCGTCTTGACCAGATCCTCCGTCAGCGCTGCGCCGGGAGCGAGCCGGACGAACAGTACGACGCGAACGTCGTCATCCCAGTCCTGGCCGATGCACAACGCCTCGAGAACCTCGGGGATCTGCTCAACCTGATTGTAGATCTCGGCCGTGCCGATGCGCACGCCACCCGGATTGAGCGTTGCGTCGGAGCGACCGTGGATGACGAGGCCGCCATGAACAGTCCATTCGGCGAAATCGCCATGGCACCAGACATTGTCGAAGCGCTCGAAATAGGCGGCGCGATATTTGGCGCGTTCGGGATCATTCCAGAACATGATCGGCATCGAGGGGAAGGCCCTGGTGCAGACAAGCTCGCCCTTTTCGCCGCGCACCGGCTTACCTTCATCGTTCCAGACATCGACGGCAAGGCCAAGGCCAGGTCCCTGGATCTCGCCACGCCAGACCGGCTGCAGCGGATTGCCGAGCACGAAGCAGGAGACGATATCGGTGCCGCCGGAAATGGAGGCAAGCTGGATATAGTCCTTGATACCTTCATAAACGAAGGTGAAGCCCTCGGGCGACAGCGGCGAGCCGGTGG
>NZ_JAELUG010000026.1 GCF_016429255.1 Rhizobium sp. ASV8 | reverse complement strand
TCGTAAGTTCTTATGCTGGAGCCAGAGCGAACTCGTAACATGGTTACTTGCGAATACCGGTTCGGATCACACGCTGGGGTGTAAATTCAACGGATGATTAATATTATTCACTAATACTGCATTTAGTGATGTGCGATGCGCCGAAAGCTGCGGCTGCGAAGAGGGACTAGATGAAGCCGTTTAGCATTGACGAGCGCACACTTCCGCCGCTGTTCGATGTCGGGGCCGTATGGACCATCCTCTGGCAACGCAAGATGACCGTTCTGGCAAGCACATGCCTGCTGCTCCTGCTGACCGTCGCATATCTCGCCGTCGCCAAGCCGAGCTATACGGCGACCGCCTCGATCATGATCGACCCCCGCGATTCCCACGCCACAAACTTGAACAGCGTGCTGCCCGGAATCGGCAGCGATAGCGCCGCTATTGCAAGTCAGGTCTTCGTCATCGAATCGCGCGATCTGTTGATGAAAGTCTTCGAAAGCGAAGGCATCGCGAATGATCCGGAATTTTCCGGTGGTGGTCTGCTGTCGCTCGTCGGATTGGGCGGTGGTGCGCCAACAAAAGATGAGATCTTCCGGCGATTTCAGCGCGGCGTCACCGTCGAGCGAGCGGGGCTTACTTACGTTATCGACGTCAATTTCGTATCCCGATACGCCGATAAGGCTGCCCGGATCGCCAACGCCATCGTCAGTCGCTACAAGGCCGGACTTTCCGGCGAGCGGGAGACCGCCAACAGCGACGTGAACTCCCTGCTTGCTGACAAGATCGGCGGCCTTCAGAAAAACGTCAGCGATTCCGAGCACGAAGTTGCCGAGTTCAAGATCACGCACAAGATCCTCGATGCTTCCGCCGGGGGCACGCTGCAGTCGCAGATCGATAAACTCACCGACCAACTGATCGCTGCGCGCAGCGACGCCGATCAGGCCAAGGATAAATACAATCAGGCGGTTACTGCCGGCACGTCGCCCACTGGCCTTGCCAAGCTATCCGAGATCCTTTCCTCCGAAGCAACCGTGAAGTTGCGCGAAAATTACAACCAACGCGCCTCGGATCTTGCCAATTATGAAGCCATGTACCAGCCGCGCCATCCGCTGATCAAAAGGCTTCGGTCCGAGCTGGACAGGATGCAGGGGCTGATGGCTGTGGAGGCGCAGCGGATCACGCAGGAGCTGAAGGCGAAATCCGATCTGGCTGCCCAAAACGTCCGGACGCTTCAGGCGAAGCTTGATGCGCTGCGTCAGCAGCTGGAAGGATCCGACGTCGCGCAGGTGCAGTTGCGGCGATTGGAGGCGAGGGCGCAGGCGGCTCGAACCGTACTTGACGATTTCCTGAAGCGCGCCGAGGAGACCTCTCAGATGCAGGGTCTCCAATTGCAGGAGGCCCGGGTGATAAGCTCCGCAGCGCCGCCGGTGCAGCCGACCTGGCCGAAGCCTTTGCTGCTGTTACCGGTCAGCGCTCTGCTAGGCCTCATCGTCGGATGCGGCGTTGCCCTGTTGCGCGGGCCGAAAAGCCAAAAGGAGAGCGATCCGACGACACCCATACGCAGCAGCCTGCTGGAGGTTGGATCTGAGAAGGAGGGTATGCTGGAGAAAGGGCGCTCCGAGCCCGTCCCAATCAGTTTTGGGGAGTACCATTTGCCGAGCGTGACCGGAGTTGGGGCTTACTCCAGCATTCGCGCGATGCGACGACGGTTTTTCCAGGCCGGAAATGAAGCCTTCTCGCGTGATGTGCTGCAGCTGATGCGACGCATCATTGGTCACCTCAAGGAGCACCCGAAGCCTTACGTTCTACTGGTATCCTCGCTTCATACCCCGCTCACGGCACGGCTTGCCGGCGCCATGGTGGGTATTGGTCTTCAGCAGGCTGAACAGAAGGTGCTTGTGGTGGAATTTGGCAGCCAGCCGGGTCTGGAAACGCCGACGCGAAACGGCAATGGGGTCTTTGTCAGCGGCGCAAGCGGCCTTCGCACCGTCGTCTACAACATTGCCGCCGAGAAGAGCGCGGTATCGCCACCGCGTCTTACGATCGATGACATATTGGCTGAGGCGGGAGCTTACGACTTCGTCCTTCTGATGGCCCCTTCATTAGTCGGCGAGGGTTGGGAACCAGCTCTGTTTGCCGAGGCGGATTTTATGCTTTTCGCGCTCAGCCCCAGCGAAGACACGTCGGAAGTCGGAAACATGCTTCGGCAACGCCTTGACGTCGATCAGATCGAACGCAGCGCGACGCTTGTGATCGCACGGGATCCGGTTGGCGTCGCGGAAAGCCAGGTGGTGCAAGCCATTCGGCCTGAAGGCGATGGGAAACACAGCGGTAGGATCGTTGCGAGGCGGTAGGCATGGCAATCGGTCCAGGATCGACGATGATGTCACGCAGGCGTGCCCTTGCATTGGCGGGCAGCTCGGTAATTGCGGCTCTTTCCATTCCCTCATCGGCAGTAACGCAGACGGCGGGTAAACGTGTCGTTCCATCGCGCGGGTTCAATCTGCCCGGCTGGCTGGATAGAAGCGACGGCATCGAGCCGAGCGGTGCAGTACTCGAAAAACTTCGCCATTTGGGTTTCGAGACCGTCCGGCTGCCCGTCAATGGCGATCTCATCGCAGGCGGAGGTGCACCGGCGCTCCGCCGTATTCGAGACGGAGTGACGGAGCTCGTGCAGCACGGCTTCGCCGTCATTGTCGACATGCATCCTTCGGAAAATCTTCACGCCGCCTTGCGCCTTGATTTCGACGCCGGAGCTGAACGCGCCTCGCAGGCATGGACGGCCCTTCGCACCGTCGTTGCTGACCTGCCTGCAGCTTCGGTTTATCCGGAACTTCTGAACGAACCGCCGATGGAGAGCGAGGCCTGGCTCGGATTGCGCGATCGCCTTGCGGAGATTGTCCGATCGGCGTGCCCGCAGCATACTCTCGTTTGGGGGCCGTCTCCCTCGCAGGGCATATGGGAGATAGGTCAGACGCCTCCGCTTGCCGACGATAACCAGATTGCCGCCATTCACTTCTATGCGCCGACAGCCTTCACCCATCAATGCGAAACATGGGATGCGTCCCCTCTCGCGCGAATTTCGAACCTGCCCTTCCCGGCAACGAAGGAAACCCCAGCAGTCCAGGAGCGCATCAGGGCGCTTCGAGCGTCAGGCGACAAGCAGGCCTCGGCGCTGATCGAGGAACAGTTGTCGACGCCGTGGAGCGAAGCGGCGGTCGCTTCAGAGTTTACGAGGCTAAAACATTGGTCCGAGACGCATGAGTGTCCGGTCCTCATGAACGAGTTTGGTGTGCTGAATTTCTGCGTCGATGCCGAAAGTCGCGCGGCGTGGACTAGCGCCGTGCGCCGCGCCGCGGAAGCGCACCAGGTTGGCTGGGTCTATTGGGAGCTCGATCAAGGCTTCGGCTTCATCAAAAACAGGCGCAGTACCGATGGTTTTGACCCCATGATGACGGCGGCATTGCTCGGCAGCGATGGTGGTGGGTGAGATGCGGGCGGGGTGTCGTATCGCAAAGCGTCAACGAGCGCTGATGGATGGGAGCTGGCAATGAGCATTGCAGGTGGCCATGCCGGCGTTGAAACAGGTGCGGTGAGGGCGCTGCGCTCGGATGCCATGTTTCATCTGCTCGTCGCGTTGCTTGCTGTCGTCGCGTCGGTTTCCGCCTTTGCGGTGTGGACGCCGTTCGGTGTTGCGGCCACCTTTCTTCTGACACTGGTGCTATCGGTCGCATTGCCCGGCTGCATACCGGTCGTGATCGCCTGCTCCTTTCTCTACCAAAATCTCGTGGTCGCGTGGTTCACGCCTTTCGTGCCCGATCACAACACGTTCGATGCGTTGCGCGGTGCCAACTTCGTCATTCTCATGACTGCCTTCGGCATTTTCCTGGCTGCTTCGTTCCAGTATCGCGTGCGCGCGTTGACGGAGTTGCGTCCGTGGCTGCTGTTCAGCTTCGCCTTATGCGCGACCGTTTCTTTCTACTTTGTGCTCGGTGCCGTTCATGGCGGCCCGAAGGACGCGGTCATCTACTTCCGCAATACGCTCACGCCGCTTGCCTGCTTCCACATCGCAATTCTGGCCGCGGCTCTCTATCCGATCGATTTGCGCAAGGCCATCTTCTGGCTCTGTGTCGGCGCGATTGCCTATGGCTATCTGGAGCAGATCTTCCGTATGGATTTCCTGAGCCTGTTTCATGGCGATCTCTATGTACAGCGTGGCCTCAAGGCGCAGATCGAGTCCGGCATCTGGGAAAAGAGGCTCAGGGAAACCGGCTTCGTGCTCCGCGGCCTTGAAGACACGATGATGACGACATTCTTCAACATCAAGCTGTTGAGCGACCTGCTTCCGCCGATCTTCCGCAACGGCGGCCCGAATTTCCATCCGATCAGCTATGCCTATGGCCTCAGCATCATGTCCGCCTGGCTTCTGTTCAGGGGACGTTGGGTCGTACCCATTGTCGCGCTTCCGCTACTACTGGTCATCGGCTCGAAGGGCGCAACATTCATGCTGATCGTTGCACTCGGCGCGCAGCTGATGTTTCGCCCATCGCGGGCGGAGCTGACACTCACGACCGTGGTCGTACTGGCTGCGGTGTGGACCGTCGCCGCTATCGTCTTTGGTGCGACGCATGGCGACTACCACGTCCTGGGCCTGATCGCCGGCGTTCGTGAATTCCTGCACAACCCGTTCGGACAGGGATTGGGGATCGGCGGCAATCTATCGAGCACCAGCCTCAATCTGGATTGGGATAGGGCTCAAGGCGAAGGTGTCGCTTCGATCCCGGTGGAGAGTGCCGTTGGCGTCATGCTCTATCAAATGGGATTAGGCAGTATCGTCTTCTTCGGCTTTCTGGCGGCACTCGCGATATCGGCGCGTCGCCAGCTGATCGCGACCGGCGCCCCGGATTTTCTCTTCGCCTTTGTTGCCATCGTCACGATCACATCCAATGCCGTATTGCAGGAGGAGGCGTTCTTTTCGCCTCTTGCCCTCGGTTTCTGCCTTCTTCTCGTTGGCGTTTCGTTCGGCACGCGATGGCGCGCACTTGCGCTGGCGCGGGACATGCATGGCGGACACGGCGCCACGACGCAGTAGTCACTGCTTTGAACTGTGGCACAACAAATATTTGTTAATGATGATGTAGTAATGTCTCCTATAACTTGGGTTGTAGACCACAGTATCGGCAATATTCCGGAGTTTATCGTGGCTGTTTTAGGTGCTTATCCCCCTGGACTTGCTTGCAGGCCGATTGAGGACAGCGATTGGGAAGGCATCATCGAATGCCTCGGCAGGAATTTCCCGACGCGCCCGCGCAGCTACTGGGAGCGGGCCGTCGCCCGCATGGAGAAGAGGCCCGTCGTTCCAGACCTGCCGAAATATGGTTTTGTTCTGGATATGTCAGGGCGTATCGTCGGCGTTCTGCTGGCGCTCTATTTTCTGCATCAGGGACAGGAAGGTGAGGAGATCCGTTGCAATCTCTCCAGCTGGTCGGTCGATCCGGAATACCGCGCCTTCGCCGGGAAGATGGTGATCGCGGTCCTGAGAAAGAAGAACGTCACATACATCAATGTATCGCCGGCGCCGGGAACGGAAAAGGTTAACGAGGCGCTTGGCTTCCGCCGCTATTCGGAGGGGCAGCTTGGCTTTTTCCCGCTGCTCAGTTCGGCGCGACGCGGCTACCGTGTGCTCGAGGCCCGCTCCGACCTGCCCGAGATGTCGATGCTCTCGCAGGGAGATAGGGATATCCTGCTCCAGCACGCCTCACTTGATTGCCTGTCGCTGATCTGTGTGGGTGAGGGGAAAGCATTCCCTTTCGTGTTCAAGACGCGCCGCGTGTTCCACGGGATGGTTCCCTGTGCCCAGGTTATCTATTGCCGATCGCAGGAGGAGCTAAGCCAGTGCGCCGGTGTGCTCGGCCGCTACCTGCTGCGCAAGGGCGCCTTGCTCTGCGTTGTCGACGCCAACGGGCCGGTGCGTGGGCTGACGGGCCGGTATTTTGCCGGAAGCGGCGCGAAATACTTCAGGGGGCCGAAGCCTCCGCCGCTTGGCGATCTGACATTCACCGAAGTCGTCATATTCGGATTCTGAACGCGGTGCTTGCAGTTGCGCGCTGGCGCCCGGCAGAAATTGCCGTCATCTTTACTAAAGCGCGTCGCGATCTCTAAGATTCGCTTTACGCGCTTTAGCTCTTTGATTTCACGCATGTCGTAGCCGCAAAACCGCTGCACACTTTTGTGCGACATGCTCTAGGCAGGTGAGCGGGCTGGAGATTTGACATATCTTGCCGCAAGACGATGCAATTTCGTCGCAAGTGCAGGGCTCAGGTTCGCGACCGCATGCACTGCGCGCCGCCGCAGAAAATGGATCTGGCGGCGCGTGCGCCAGCGCAAATCCGTATTGGTTGCGAGATCGCGGCGGAGCGCGGCCAATTGCAGCGCGAGGGCGTCGCTTTCCTGCTTGTAAGGATCGCCGTAATAGGCCGCGATCTTAGCGCGATCGAAGGCGGATGCGGCCATCCATTGCGGTATATGGACCGTGCATAGCCGCTCCACATCCGTCAGCAAGCGACTGACCCCAATCTCGGTTGCCGGACAGGAGGACTGAAAGGCATCCCCGATCAGGACGACGCCATCCTGCTGGCAGTTGTCGGCAATGGTGACGTCTGTAAGCCAGCTGTCGACCGTACCGACGATCTCGAAATCACCGATGGTCTCGCTGAGGAATGGGAAGGCTGTCACGAGCGTGTCCTTCGGGCTCTCGTGAAGCGATTTGATCCACGGGTCACGCGGATCGCGGAAAACGAAGAGATTGGCGCGTGTCCCGCCGGGGACGGGAAACAGGTTCATATGATCGATGCCGTCCGCGACCCCGTGATAGGTAAGGGCGGCATGACGGAAACTCTTTGCTCCAACCGGACGAAGATTGAAGCCGAAAGCGAGCGAGCGCTTTTCGGCAACGGATCTGCGCGAAATTCCGAGATCCCGGTGCAATAGGTCACCCATGCCCGTGGCGAGTACGAGAAGCCGCGCCGTAATCTCATCGTGTCCAAGGATTGCAATGCGCTGGCGCGCGGCACCTGTCTGCACCCCATGCACCTGACCGAAGATCAAGCTCACATTTGCAGGCAATGCAGTTCGGAGCGCGGAGACAAGCTTGTTGTAAAGGAATCCAAAGTGGCGACCGTTCGTCCGATCCAACACGCGTCCCTTATGCATGTGGACCACGTCGTCAAACGCAACAGCTGCGGCGGACACCGGTCCGAGAAGTCGAAGCCGTTGCAGCGTCTCGACCTGGTCGCCGCTTATCTTCTCGACGCGAAATTCCTCGGGGATGATGCGGTGGCGGTCGATGAGTGTCACGCGATAGCCTGCCCGGCCGAGTATGCAGGCAGCGAGAGTACCGGAGAGCCCTCCACCGACGATGGCTATGTCCGTATCGGTTTCAGTGGCAGGTCGCCCAAAGGATTGCTTGATGGTCATTTCGAGAACCTCAGGATCGCGTAAATGGCATAGGGATTGGTCGTGAAGTACCGCCAGAAAAGCCTGCGCGGCTCCATCAGCACGCGCCAGCACCACTCGAAGCCGGCTTTTTGCACCCAGAGCGGCGCTCGCCTGGTTTTCTGCGCGAGATGATCGAAAAGGCCGCCTGATGTCTTGATGACCCCGACATTTGCAAGCCGGGCGGCAAAGTCGTGTACGAAGATCTGCTCTCGCGGAACGCCAAGGCCGAGCCACAATATATCGGGAGCGAGCGCATTGATTTCGTCGAGCTTCCGCTCCAGGTCCTCCCCGGAAAGATAGCCGTGGCAATGGCCGGCGATGCGCAGGTTCGGATAGCTCTCGCGCGTGGCGGTCACAGCTTTCTGGTTCTCCGTTTCCGAGGCCCCCAGCAGATAGAAGCTGACGCCTTCCTTCTGCGCGAGCTCGGCGACGTCGTGGAACAGGTCCGTCGTCGCCACGCGCTCGGGTAGCCTCCGACTGCAGAGCCATCGCGAAGCCATGACAAGCGGTTGGCCGTCGGCAAGAATCTGATCGGCCTCGCGGAAGAGCCTGGCAATGTTTTCGTCCGCATGAACACGGGCGACGACCTCGCCATTGGCGGAGGTGAAATAGTGTGGTCGATTATCGCTACGGCGATTCCGCGCGACTTCGATCATAAATGAAGCGGCACTGCGTCGATCGACGACGGTGATGGGCAACCCCCCTATCTGGACGCTTGGGAAGGCGAGGGCCTGCTGTCGCAACGGATAGGCCGATCCATATTGATTTGCGTCTATAATTTGCATCTTGCCTTCCTTATCGAAAATGGCTTCTGAGGAGGCAGGGCTTCTGACGGACGCTTGTTCGCCACCGAGATACGACATGTCGTCGCCATCAAAGGTTGCAGAGACGGTGTCTGGCTGTTTTGGGATGCTTGTATCAATATTGCCCACGATCATTACCCCTTGCTTGAGTAATGGGTAGCTAATATTCGGCCGCGAGTTAAGTTGTTTATTAGTATTTAGTTAATGTCTAAAGTTCTAACAAAATAACATGCGTATATAATGATATTGTATGCGCCGATGCCTGTAGGTGGGTGAGAAAATTACAGAATGAATACATATAGTTAGATTTTGAACTGACGCCGTTCAAAATCGATGTTCGTCTGTTGCCGGGATTGCCCGCGCTGGCCGAACAGAATCAGGTAACGGTGCCATTGCTTTCGCGCTGAAGGTGCTGCGTGCCGGATTCAGACAGCACAAGGTCCAGTATTGGCATAAACGGGATCAATCGCGTGAGGTCGCCCCTCGCCAAGTCGATGGTCGGGCGATCGATACAACCAGCTTGGCAATTTTGCCGCGCCTGATCACGGAAGATCCTAGCCTGTAGAATTCGGAGGGCCGAGGCTCCTGTTTCAGGAAGGATTTAGCAAAGCCTGCAATCCGGCAAGCTGATAACGCCAGAACACAGCAACCGCTTGCTGGATGGCTATCGGCTCTCGATGCGCCTCAAGAATATCGGCGATCATGTCGACCGTGCGGGCAAAAACCCTGTGCAAAACAAATCTTGCGGGAGAGGGAAGGGCGCCGCTTCCTCCTCGTTTCTGTGCATAGGCGGAGGCCAGCCGTTCCATTTCATGGATCATCATAGTCCTCACGCGTTCGTAGCGGGTTCCGTGAGAGCCGCGCAGAAGGATGAGGACGGCCGGGCGGTGTTCTATCCAGAATGCGAGCAGCGCGCGCGCAGCGTCGGAGCCGCTTGCCGTCGCACGCTCCCAATCATCCAGCCTTTCGAATTCTCTCAGGCGAATCCGCAAGAGCCGCAGCAGTTGCGCGGCGATGGGCGCAGTGACGATGGCGTTGAACAGGCTCTCCTTGTCGTCGAAGTATTTGTAGATGTTGCCGGTGCTGATCCCGGCTCTCACCGCCACGTCGGCGAGTCTTGCGGCCGTGAAACCCCTTTCGGCAAAAATGGCGCCCGCGGCTTCGATGATGCGATCGCGCACGTCGTCCTTCAGCTTCTGCGGCATGCCGTCACCTCTGGCAGAGCGATGAGATCGGCGAACCAGGGAGCGGCCTCTTCGAGCTGGAGCGCTAACGAAAAGAGGAGGTCGTCCCGATCTTTGGCCGCGGCGAAATGGCACCCGATCGGCAGGCCGTTTGGCGCGCGATAAAGAGGAATCGACATTGCCGGCCATCCCGCCAGCGATGCAACAACCGTATACCCCGCAAGCTTGGAGATGAATGCATCCGCTTCCGCCGATGCCTGGTTGGGACCATGCAAGCCGAGCGGAAAGGCCGGCATCGCGACAGTCGGGGACAGCAAAACGTCGATATGCGTGAGTGAGGCATCGGCATCGCGCTCGGCTAGATGAAGCGCCTCGACCAACCGCGTAAGGGATTGAGGCGAGACGCTCTCGGCCCGGCGGGCCAACTCAAGCGTATATGGCTCGAACAAATCCGGATTGAAATTGCCGCCCAGCATGTGTCGCAGTTGGTTCAGCAACTGGCCGATGCCATAACCGGTAAGGGTGAAAAAAGCCTCGCCGGTTGACCGCGTATCAATCGCCGGCCCCTTGACCTCGATCACATCGTGGCCCAGGAGCTGGCAGAGTGAGATCGCCTTTTCAAGCGCGGCCTCGGCATCCGCGGACGGTGCCACGCCGAAGCAATCTGGCCGATAGGCGCCAATCCGCAATCGCTTCCGTTGTGACGCCTTCAAGTCGGATAGCGATGGCAGGGTGTCTTTTCGATCTTTTCGCTCGGTGGCAACCAACCAGTGATAGCTGTCGCGAACAGAGCGGCTGACGCAGTGTTCGGCGATCAAGCGTGTCGTTGGCATGTCGGTCGGCATGCCGTTCGATACCGTGCGTCCACGGCTGGGCTTGAAGCCGAAAAGCCCGGTGAAGGAGGATGGCCCTCGAATTGAACCGCCGCCATCAGACGCATGCGCGACTGGCACCATACCGGCGGCAACGGCGGCGACTGCCCCGCCCGAAGATCCGCCTGGCGATCGTGAGACATCCCAAGGGTTACGCGTTGCCCCATTGCTGAGGGTTTCGGTCGTGCCGAGCAGGCCGAACTCGGAGGTCGCGCTCTTGCCGAGAACAATAAGACCGGCAGCGTCGAGTGCCTCCGTATAAGGTGAACCCGCCGGAGATTTCTGGCCTGCGAACATGCGCGTCCCGAATGCGGTCGCGTGGCCAGGATAGGGCATCAAGTCCTTGATCACCGTGGGAACGCCGGCAAATGGGCCAGTTGTTGCGCATTCGGCTGCGCGCTTGCGAGCAAGATCGAAATCCACGGATGCCAGCGCGTTCAGCTGCGGATTGACCCGCTCGAGCCGCGCAATTGCCGCTTCGACGAGTTCAAGAGGCGTGATCTCACCGCGCCGAACGAGTTCCGCCTGGGCGGTGGCATCGAGCAATGTAAATTCGTCGGGCATATGGATTGGGGTTGCGGCGTCAGCATGGTTCATGATTTCGCTCCTAAAAACAAATAGAGAATTTACTATTCATTATTTGGAGTCAAGGTCGTCTGAGAGATTGAGCTTTGGAAAATCGGTGAGCTTGACTCGTATGCGACTGAGTAGCATCTTGTGGGGCAAAGGAGCACGCCGAATGAGTGTCAAATCATCGATCTCGCTGACCGAACAGCAGGATGCTTTCGCCCGTTCGTTGGTGGAGACGGGGCGTTATTCGAGCTTGAGTTCGGTTCTGCAACAGGGCCTGGAGCTCCTGCGCCAGAAGACCGAGGCGGAGGCGGCCGAGACGGAAGCCCTTCGCGCCTTGATCCAACGCCGATTGGAGGGGCCGAAGATTTCTGCTGCCGACATGGAAGGGCGTATCGAGGATATGATAGAGCGAAAGCAGCGAGCCTTGCGTGTGGGCAGTTGAGTATTCCCGCGCTGCCATCCGCGATTTCGACTTGATCTTCGATCATCTGCTGGCTGCCTATGGCGGCCTCGGCGACGCCTCGGAAGAGGCCTGGGCGCGTGCGGCCGACCGATTGCGCCGGCTTCGCTCTGATATCGACCGATTGGTCGATACGCCCCACATCGGCACACTGCGGCCGGACATTCATCCCGGCATCCGCTTCCTGCGGCGCGACAGGGCCGCTATTTGGTTTTTACCCGACGAGGCGCGGCAAGTGATTGTCGTTGCTGCCGTTTTCTTCGGTGGCCAGGATCATATCAGGCACATGCTGGCGCGGATGCTGGAAGAATAGGCTGCAATGGCAGCCTCGTTGCGGCAGCCTAATTCGTCATGCTCGCCACGACAGTCGGCTTCTGGATGATGTCGACCCAACGGCCGGTATCGTTGATCGCCTGCCGCTTCAGGTAATGATAGGGCGTCTGCGTCCAGTTTTTCACCTGATCGGTCAGGTTGTCGAGGATGAAGTCGCCGCGATCGGTGCGCACTGTGACGATGGCGTGTCCCTCTCCATCAGGAAGACGCACGACCGTGATCAGCAGGTTGGCAAGCGATATGCCTTTTTTCATCAATTCGCGGCGCTTTTCCAGTGCATAGTGTTCGCAATTGCCCATGCCGTCGTCAGGGTAGTTCCAATATTGCACCACGCCGTAGTGATCGAGATCGCTAACGGGCTTGACCCACTTGTTGACCGAGGTGTTGACCTCGACAATCTCGTCCCAGGTCTTCTGCGTGATCTTGATGGGGCGCAGATCGCTCGGGTGGATCGAGCACTCGTCGGGACGCCGCTGGCAGAAATCATAGTGCCCGATCGGCTGAGACGTGATCGAACCCGTCGACATGACCGGACTTGGCGCCGCCGAGGCGCCCATTTCCCAGGCAAGGATCGTTGTCGCGAAAATCAAGGCGGAAAGAACGTTCTTTCCCGCGGAGAGGAGGCTGGCTGGTCGGACGACGCAAAACATACAAACGCCTTTGCCCAAAGGAACTGTGTTAACGAATCGTTAAATTTTTAGCTTTCCTGAGTCAATTTGACTCGTCGCGGAACGGCCGCAAATCTTAACAGATGGTTAACGCTGGGGGCGTGGCTAGAAAGGCTTGGTCAATCCGGGGTGCAGGGGGAAGGGGCTTGTCTCACGACCCGAAGCCCAGCACAGCCGGGCTGTGCCGGGGTAGTCTCCTAGATGCAAGGTCGAGGTTTCACTCAGCGCATGGTGTAGCCGCCGTCACAGAAGAGCGTGCTGCCGGTCATGTTGGTGTTATCGAGAAGGAAGAGGGCTGCATGGGCCTGCTCTTCGACCGTGGCCGGTCGTTGCGTGAGGGAGATCTTGCTCCAGTAGTCGTAAGCCGGTCCCCTGACGTCATCGGGGCGATTGCGCCATAATTCGCTGTCCGTCGTCCCGGGGGAGAGGCAATTCACCCGGATCGGATTGAGTTCGAGCGCGAGACCTCGCGCGAGCCCCTCAAGCGCCGCATTGCAGGCCGCATAGGCCGGCGCGCCGACCGGCCTTGCCGAAGCGGCGCCCGACATCAGCACCACAGACGCATCGGCGCGCAGACGCGGCAGAGCCGCATGAACAGCGCGAAACTGCCCCCAGAACTTGGCTTCGAACAAGCCTTCGTTGGTCTCCAGGTTGCCGTCTCTAAAGGTGCCGGTCCTATAGGAAGCGGCAGGGGTAAACAGGCCGGACAATTCCGATACCCCGGCAAAGAAGTGGTCGAGCGAGCTACGGTCGGTGATTTCGACGGTGCGTCCCGATGCGGCTGGACCCAGGGCGGACAAGGCTTTGGCGAGGTTTTCGGGAGAGCGGCCACCGATGAGCAGCCGGTCTCCCCGTTTTGCGAGTACATGGGCAAGCGCCAGTCCAATGCCTGACGTTCCCCCGATGATGGCGTAGGTGCGAATATTGCTCATGAGGCGACAATATTCACGCTTGTTTCGCTGTTAAAGCGACAAATAATCCTTATATTGCCGAACAGAATTCGTGAATGGCAATCATGCGACATCAATCGGGCGATGACATCGGGGTTTTTCTGGCCGTCTGCGAGGCGGGGAGCTTCGTTGCTGCCTCGGCGCGGCTGCGACTTTCCGCTTCCGCGGTCGCCAAGGCGATCGGGCGCATCGAACAACGGCTGAATGTCAGGCTTTTCAAACGGACGACACGCAGCCTGCAGCTGACGGCAGAGGGCGCCGCCTATCGCGATGTCTGTGGGGCCGCCTGGCGCGATGTTCATCGGGTCGAAACGATGCTCACAGGTCTTTCCGACGAGCCCGCTGGCATCCTCAATATCAGCCTGCCGCCGCTTTTCGGCGCTCAAATCGTGACCCCCGCCCTCTATCCGCTCTCACGCAAATGGCCACGGCTGACACTCAACATCGACAGTTCCATCGAGCAGCTTGATCTTTCCAATGGCGAAGTCGATCTCGCTGTTCGCATTGGTGAACTGCCGAACACCGGCGGTCTGGTTGCCCGCCGTCTGGGATTGCAACATCTGGTCCTTTGCGGCTCCTGCGACTATTTCACTGGCCGTAAACGGCCGGAGACTGTCGACGATCTCATCACGCACGATCTGATCGCCGGATCGACAAGAGGGCGGCCGGCGCCGTGGCAGTTCCTGCAGCCGGACGGGGGATTGTCGACATGGCATCCGAAGGCACGCCTCCTGCTTGAAGGCAGCCTTCTGACACTTTCGGCAATCAGATCCGGAGAGGGAATTGGCCTGGTGCCCTATTGGCTGGTGCGAGACGAGATTGCGGATGGCCGCCTCATATCGGTTCTGCAGGAGCGCGTCGCCGGCCATTTGCCTGTGCATGTCGTCTGGCCGGCAGCGCCCTTCCTCCTGCCTCGCCTTCGGGCGGCGATCGATGCGATCGTCGAAGCTGTTGTGCCCGCATTGAACAACGGTGCGGAAGAGATGAGCCAGCACCTCACTGCCCTTCGGCGTTAGAGACTGGCTACGGTCTTTCCGCTGGGCGCTTGGAATTTCCTCGCCCGCAGCCAATCTCTCGCCGCAATCGGCAAGCAAAAGCGCCGCTTCCTGCAGGTGCGGCCTGCGTGGAATGCAGGACCGGGCGCGGAAGCGTTCCAATACGAGGAGCGAACCCCCTTTCGCGGGCCGGTCCTGTTTTTCCAGCAAGTAACGTCGGACGGCAAAAAGGGAGAGCTTCGACTTCTCCTCGAATTGCATCAGGCGGCGTTCTTTGCGGTAAGAAAGCGGGCCGGCGATGCCGGCCATCTTGCGGCGAAGCCGCAAAGCTGCCCGATAAGATCTTAAAGACGTCATCAATCCCAAATACGCCGTTGACGGAGGTCTAATAAGCTATTATATAACCAGATATATAACTAGTTATGTATATCGTTGGAGAGCCGCATTGGTAGAAGATGTCGTCAGATCACTCGGCTTCCTTTGCCTGGGCAGCCGCCTGCGTCGCATTGGAGAGCGATTGCAAGCCGATACCCAGCAGATCATGGAGGAGTGTGGCGTTTCCCTTCAGGCTGCACAATATCCGTTTCTCGCAGCGCTTGACCGTGCAGGTCCATTGACGATCGGCGAACTCGCGCAGGCGGTCGGTATCACGCAGCCGGGCGCGACGCGCACTGTCTCCCAACTGTTGGAGACGGGCTATGTCGACATGCAAACCTCGCCGGAAGACCAGCGGCGGAGGCTGGTTTCATTGACATCGAAGGGGCAGGACTTGGTGGACTATTCCAGGCAGTCGGTGTGGCCGCTCGTCGAGCAGGCTGTCGCCGAGCTTTGCGGCGATTTCTCGGGGCCGATCCTGCAACACCTTGCCAATATTGAAGACGGACTTGCCGCTGTTCCGCTTGCCAGGCGGGTCAATCCGAACAAGGAGCGGAAATCATGAGCCACATTCTCGATCGTCCAGTCTGGAGCGCTCTTCGAACCGCCCATGCAGCACTGGCCGAAGGCGGTGAAGACGCGCGACGCTACCCGCCTTCGATCGTGCCTTTTGCCGCTTCTGCCGATAATTCTGCCGGAAGTCTCACGGCGCTTGAAGACCTGCCTGCCTCGGGTGAGGTCATGGCACTTGTCGAGGCCGAACCGATTGCAGCCTTGCCGGAATTGACGACCGTTTCCGACGCCAAGCTCGTGCAGATGATTGCCGAACGGCCCTATCCTCGGATTGTCGACGGCCGCATCGTGCCACTGACGGAAACCGACGCGGAGGACATGCTTGCGCTTGCCACATTGACCAAGCCGGGGCCATTTACGTTACGCGCCCAGAGCCTGGGCGCCTTCTGGGGCATGAAGATCGATGGTCGGTTGGTCGCCATGGCCGGCCAGCGCATGCGCCAGACTGGCTTTGCCGAACTCAGCGGCCTTTGCACCCATCCGGATTTTCAGGGGCGCGGCTTCGGCAAGCTGTTGTTCCGATTTGTCGCGGGCGAGATTTCGGCAAGAGATGAGACGGCTTATCTGCACGCCTATGCTGCGAACAGTTCCGCCATCTCGCTCTACACCGCTCTCGGTTTCCGCCTGCGCGCCGAGATGAACTTCCGTATCGTCAAACGCGATCGCTGAACGAGATCCTCGCGTCATCGGCGAGGGCCTTTTTCAAGGCCCTTGAAGTATTCAATCTTCGACGTTCGGCAGCAGGACGGTCAAGAGACCGATCAGTGGCAGGAATGCGCAGAGTTCGAACACGAATTCGATGCTTGTCCTGTCAGCCAGAGCTCCAAGGGCCGCGGCACCAATGCCGCCCATGCCGAAGGCGAAGCCGAAGAACAGGCCCGAGACCATGCCGACGCGGCCGGGCATCAGTTCCTGCGCATAGACGACGATTGCCGAGAATGCCGATGCAATGACCGTGCCGATGATGGCGCTGAGGACGATGGTGACCTCCAGGCTCGCATGCGGCAGGACGATCGTGAACGGCAAGATGCCGAGGATCGAACCCCAGATGACCTTCTTGCGTCCGATGCGATCGCCCACCGGGCCGCCGATCATCGTACCGAAAGCGACTGCTGCAAAGAACACGAACTGGCAGAGCTGCGCCGAGCGCTCGGAAAGGCCGAACCGGTCCATCAGGTAAAAATTGTAGTAGCTGGTGAAGCTTGCGAGGTAGAAGTACTTCGAGAAGATCAATGCGATCAACACGGCAATGGCGACGCCGACACGGGTACGCGACAGGGTGAGGGCCTTGTGCTTCCTGCCGGATTTGGCCGGTGCGCGAAGGTTTTGCCCATTCGTCTGATACCAACGTCCAAGGCCGCTCAGAATGAGAATGCCGAATAAGGCGAGGATGGCAAGGAAGGCCATGCCGCGCTGTCCATGCGGCAGGATGAAGAAGGCAGCCAGCAGCGGGCCGAGCGATGTACCGAAATTGCCGCCAACCTGAAACACGGATTGCGCGAAACCATGTTTACCGCCGGATGCGAGGCGGGCGATGCGCGATGCTTCCGGGTGGAAGATCGACGAGCCAAATCCGAGGAGAACGGCGCCCATGACCAGAACCCAATAGTTCGGCGCCAACCCCAGCGTCACCATGCCTGCGCAACTGCAGGCCATGCCGAAGGGAAGAGAATAGGGCTGCGGCTTGCCGTCGGTGTACCATCCGACGAACGGTTGCAGGATCGAGGCGGTCACCTGATAAACGAATGTCAGCACGCCGAGCTGGGCGAAGCTCAGGCCGAAACCGGCCTTCAGCACGGGATAGCTTGCGGGCAGCAATGATTGCGTCACGTCATTGATAAAATGGCCGAGACTGGCGACCAGCAGGATCGGATATATGGTGGTAGCCGCGCGGGTCGCGTTGATGACCTGGCTCATGGCACTCGCTTTCAATTCGTCTTCCGCGCTGATACTGAAAGAACGGATCGCCCGCCACCGCGATTAGGCGAAATTGTTACGAGACTGGGCCAAGATGGTCAGGAACAGCCGGATTGATGCTTTCATCGACGTCGAGCGACCGCTCGTCGCGCTCGGCAATGAGTATGAAGATGGACATCGCGTCGAGCCGCATCAGCATCGTCGTGCCCAGCTGCTCTACGGCTTTTCCGGCGTGGTATTGGCGACCACGCCGGACGGCACCCTCGTCATGCCGCCGGAAAGAGGAATGTGGATTCCTCCGGGCGTTGTCCATAGCGTCCGCATGCTCGGCAGTGTCAGCATGCGGAGCGTCTACATCGAGCCGCACGCCATCGAGACGATGCCGGATCATTGCCAGGTCGTGGAGATATCGCCGCTGCTTCGGGCCTTGATCGCCGAGGCCGTCGATATTCCGGTCGAGTACGATAGGAATGATCGGTCCGGCGCGCTGATGACTCTGCTTCTGCACGAATTGGCGCGATTGAAGCCATTACCGCTTTCGTTGCCCTTACCGCGCAATCCGATGCTTGCCCAGAAGTGCCAGGATTTCCTCCTTCATCCGACCGCTCACGATACGATCGACTCGTGGGCGAGCCGGCTGAGCATGAGCCGCCGTGCCTTCACGCGGATGTTTCGCCTGGAAACGGGATTGAGCTTCGTCGAATGGCGCCAGCAAGCCTGTCTACATGCGGCTCTTCCGAGATTGGTTGCCGGCACTCCCGTCACCACGATCGCGCTGGATCTCGGCTACAAGAACCCTGCCGCCTTCACATCCATGTTCAAGCGTGCCTTCGGTTACGCCCCGCGTGAGATCGCCCGCCAGCAGCTTCCCATTGATAGCTTGCGAGATGGCCGTCGCTGAGCGGCGTTATTGCTGCTGGAGTGCAAGCCGCAGACCGAGGGCCACATAGATCGTACCGATGACCTTTCCCTGCCAGCGGCCAATGCTGCGGTTTTGGCGTAGCCAGCCGCCGATCGTGCCGGCTCCCACAGCCAAAAGCGATGTCACGCATATGCTGAGCCCGACGAAGATGGCGCCGAGCAAGGCAAGTTGCACGACGACCGGGCCGCTTTCTGGGTGAATGAACTGCGGCAGGAACGCCAGGAAAAACAACGCCGTCTTGGGGTTGAGTATTTCAGTAAAAAAGCCCTGTCGAAATGCGCGCATGGGCGTGATTGCCTGTGTTGCTGGCATGTCCAGACTTTGGGCCTTCTCGCGGAAGGCCTTGAATCCGAGATAGATCAGATAGGCGACGCCGGCATATTTGACGATCTCGAACGCCAACGCCGATGTGGCCAACAGCGCGGACAATCCGAACGTCGCCATCATCGTGTGGAAGAGATCACCGAAAGCAATGCCCAGACCCGTCGCGAGCCCGGTGCGCTTGCCACCACTGACGGCTCGCGCCAAGGTCAGAAGAGTGGCAGGTCCCGGAATGACCATCAGCCCCAGTACAACGACGACATAGGTTGTCAAAACACCGAGGCTGATCATCTATTTCCCTCAATTCAGCATCGCGCAAACGGCGGCGCTCCTGCACAGATTAGTGACGAATGCAGGAGCTCGCAAGAAGCGATAGGCGGTTGAGGGCAGGCGTTCGCCCCGTCAGTTTGACTTGGGGCAGGCTTTTTGTGCCGGTGTGCCCTTGAACCGATCCTCGAACCATGCCGGTAAGGCCGCGGCGGCGACAGGTACGATGGTCTCGTGGTCCAATCCTTCGCTTTCCCGGTAATCGACCGCAACTCCCTGCTCGCACAGGTCGGCTGCGACCTTGCGGGTCAACTGCACCGGGACCGCGTCGTCCTTATCGCCCTGGAAAAAGACAAAAGGCACATTCTTGACGGGCAGGAAGGCGTCGTTCTTTTCGAGCAATTCGCGCCACGGCTTGCCCGGTTTCAGCCCTTCCTGATTTGCGAATAGCGTGGTCGGCTTGCCCTGGGTCTTGTCGGCAATCGCCCAGCAGCCGGCGCTGAGGTTTTCCAGGGCCTCGAGGCCGTCGACGGAGAGCACGTCCCGTAGCTTCAATTCGGGATGGCCAACATGCAACCCTACCATGCGCGAGATGTAATAGCCGCCGGTGATGGTTGTCGTGAGGTCATATTCGGTCAAATCCCAATGGCGGGATGCCGGGGCAATCTCGCCGACGCCGAGCAACTGGAGTTCAGGCGCGTAGCTTTCCTGCAGGTGGGCAAGCCAGAGGGAGGTCTGTCCCCCTTGCGACCAGCCATAGGCGGTGAACTTCTGTCCGACATTTGCACCGGGAAAGGTTTGAGCGAACCTGACCGCGTCCAGCGATGCCTGTGCCTGTGCCGCACCGTTCAGATAGGATGTCGCGCCCGGCGTGCCGAGGCCCTGATAGTCGCTCGTTACGACCGCGAAGCCCTTTTTCAGCAGATCTTCTATGGCTGGAATGCGAACGCCCCACTTGTCGACCAGGCTCCGGCGCGACGGCGCGCAGCTATCCTCCATGCCGGCGGTTTCGTGGTTCCAGAGGACGAGCGGGCGTTGACCGGACGGAGCCTGATCCGGCAGGTAGATCTCGCCGGAAACATAAGTCAGTTTCTCGCCGACGCCGGCGGTCACGTAGATGACGTCCCAGCCTTTCGAGCCCTTCGGAGCATCGGAGCGCTGCTTGGCCCAATAGATCTCGCCGGGCTTGGCGCCGTCGGAAACCTGCGTGGGTATGTCGTCCCAGAATGCCGATCCCTGCGGCACGTCCTTGTTGGTGGGCGAAAAACTCTGCGCGGATGCATGTGGCGTCGTCAGGCTCGCAGACAGCAAGAGCAGTGCCGTTGCCAGCACTTTTCTGGATGAGAACTTCATTCCTTCCTCCCAAGGCATTTGGCGACGATCTCGTCATCGCGTGCAGCAACCTAAGAGGCCGGTGGGAATTGCGACAAATGATATGTTTTGTGTTGGATATAAACAGATGGTTATGAAATGAGGCTATTGCGCCGCATCATATAACTGGTTTTAGGGCGCCCGGAAGGTCGTGGTCCCCGCTTGCGTCTCTCATCAGGATGAACGCAAGGCGGGAACCGTCTGTCTTGGAGTGTCGCCGTTCAGTGCGAGCGGCTGCTGCCGACCGTCGGCTCGGCGTCGGCGATCCATTTACGGTGTGACCCGAGAGCCATGAGGAGCACGACCGACAGGAAGCAGCAGCCGGCGAGGATATAGAACCCGACATCGCCATTGCCGGTGGTGGCATCGACATAGGCCTTGATCTGCGGTGAGGCGAAGCTGCCGAGATTGCCGAGCGAGACGATGAAGGCAATGCCGCTTGCGGCACCGACGCCGCCCAGGTAACGCGTCGGCAGGCTCCAGAACACCGGTTGCGAGGAGGCAAGCCCCGGTACAGCGATACAGGCGGCAATCACCATCACCCAAGGGTTCATGGTCAGTCCGATAGTCGCGAGTGCGATGGCGCCGATGGTCAGCATGGAAATGCAGACGACACGATGATTGTCGTGCTTGTCGGCATAGACGGTGAAGACACGCGTTGCGATCAGAGCGCAGAACCAGGGTAGACCGAGCAATACACCGACCCAGGTATTGATGCCGCCGCCCATGGCCTGCGCCAGTCGTGCCGGAAGATAGAACGTGATCGGGCCGACACCAATCTGGATGAACAGATAAATGCCGATGAAAGCCAGAACGCGCCAATCCTTCAAAACGCTGAAGACGGAGTGCTTCACCTCGGAGAGTTTGCTGCGCTCTTCTGCTTCGATGACCGCGGTCAATGCATTCTTCTCCTCTTTCGTCAGCCATTTTGCCTCGCCAGGGCGGCTCGTCAGGAAGAAAAGCGCAAAAATGCCGACAACCGTGGCCGACAGGCCTTCGACGGCAAACATCCATTGCCAGTTGGTGAGGCCGAGGACGTCATGATGGGTGAGCAGCCAGCCGGAGAGCGGTGCGCCGATCACCAGCGACAGAGGTACGCCCAGATAGAATAGGCCTGTAGCGCGCGCACGCTGCTTGGCGGGAAACCAATAGGTGAGGTAGAGCAGGACGCCCGGATAGAATCCTGCTTCGCAGACGCCGAGCAGGAAGCGGACGATATAGTAACTCGTTGCCGTATGGGCAAAGACCATGCAGGCCGAGACGATCCCCCAAGTGATCATGATGCGGCTGAGCCAAAGGCGGGCGCCGACGCGCTGCATGATGAGGTTGCTCGGCACTTCGAATGTCGCATAGCCCAGATAGAGAATGCCGGCGCCGAAGGCATATGCCGCGTCCGAAATGCCGGTATCAGCCTGATAGGCCGTCTTGGCGAAGCCAACATTGGAGCGATCTAGAAAATTCAGGATCAGCATCAAGCCCAGAAAGGGCAAAAGGCGAATAGTCGCCTTGCGCACGGCGCTTTGCACCGCCGGATTATCGTCAGTCATTTCACTCCTCCCGAACGATGGATTTCCCGAGGCGGCAGATACTCCGCTTGAGTTCGCCTCCGTCCTTGCCGGCTCTCTCTCCGGCTCATTCGCAGATGATCGGGGCTGATCATCTCTGCATATAAAAATATTGTATTTATTTATGAAGGTGTCAATAGCGGCGGCGATAGCCTTCACAGGCCGAGACCTGCCCGCTGGAGGTGGCGACTTCAGCGAAGACTTTCTCAGAGTGCGTAAGCATCTTTACAAATGACCGACGGTCAGTCATAAAATGGTTGCCGGGATCCGGTTTGGAGATAGCAAATGGTTGCTCGTGTTCATGGCGTGGAGGCTGCTGCGCGCGTACCTGCGACGGCAAGTGCTTTCGTCGCCATGTTGACTACGGACAGCCATGTCGCTCAGGGCGTTCAGCTTATGTGGCTCCTGGCGGGCGTTCTGTCCGCCGAGCGGACTGCGCGGCCATTCTTCCTTGTCTTTTTGCCGACCGCAGACGTCATTCTGCGCGGCGCCTCGCTATGGGCATCGGCGCTCCTGGCGCAATCCAGTGCACAGGCGATAGAGAGAAACCCTGCTCGTGCACCTTCGACCGGCGCGCCCATCCTCGTTGGCCATCGACCATCGACGATCCGTAGCGCAGGCCGCATTCTGATTCCGGGGAATGGTCGCATCGTCGAGCGGGGGGCGCACCATAGGCTCATCGCGCCGCGCACCCCATGTTCCCGTCTCATCACATCGGAGGAAACCTTCTGATGATCCGCCACGATCTCACTCATTGGCCGCTTGTGCTTTCCGCTATGCACGGCTCGATGTCGCCAGAAGAGCAGCTTGGTTTCTTTTCCGACTGGACGGCGTGGCTGGATCGCGGCGAGGCCTTCGCAACCCTGCGCGTTTTCACCGATATGGACGCTCTCAGGCGTCCGGAAGGCGGCGCAAGGGAGGCGAAGGCTTGGCTTCAGTTCAACGGCGAACGGATCAGGCAGCTCGTCATCGGCATGGCGACCGTCGTCCCCACGGCTGCGCTGGAGGAGACGAGCCGCATCAATGCGGAAAAGCTGTTTGGCGTTCCCGCCCGGACATTCGACGATGTCAACGAGGCAACCCTGTGGCTTGCGTCTCTGTCTGCATCGCGAGGGAGGCCGCTGACCGTGGGGCATGTGCTGCGGAGCTTGGGCACAATATGCAAATCGCGATGAGAATGGACGCTGCGATCCCACTGGATTGCGATGAAACGCATTGGCCGCTCGCCATTCTGGTCGCGGAAGCGGCGATGAATGTCGAGGATATCCGATCAGGCTTCGATCGGCTGGAAAACTGGCTGTCGCACGGCGAGCCTTTTGCGCTACTCCTCATCGTCGCCTGCAATCCCGTGTTTCTATGGGAGGCAACGATGCTTCAGATGGCGGCCCAACGGATTGTGGCTGTCCGCGAGGCACTTCATCAGTCGCTTCTCGGGATCGCGATCGTCGCTCCTACCAAGATAACCGATGCGGCTCGGCAAAGTCTTGCTCGTCTTCCGCTTGATATGCCGCTAGAAATCTTCGAGAGGAGCCCTCGCGCGGTGGAGTGGTTGCGCCAAACCATTCTCGCGCCAGCCGGCCTTGCCGTCGACAGCCTGTGAACAAGGAGAGCTCGTGACCGTCTCAGAACGCCAGCGCCCACGCACCAAACCGCCGGAAGTCCGCCGCGAAGAATTGATGGATGCCGCGCAGCGACTGTTTCTGGAGAAAGGCTTTTTTGCGACCAGCGTGGCGGAAATCGTGAATGCCGCTGACGTGGCAAAAGGCACGTTCTATCTCTACTTTCAGACGAAGGACGACGTGCTCGGTGCTCTGCAGGCTCGTTTCGTCGAGCGTTTTTGCCAGAAAACCGATGCGGCGGTTGCCGCTGCCTCGTCCGGTAGCTGGGTACGGCGCCTGGATGTGTGGATGCAGGCTTGCGTCGAAGCCTATCTGGATGATGTCGCGCTGCATGACCTTGTTTTTCACCAGTTTCAGCCGGCAAAGCGGGGCATGAAACGCGCCAATCCGGTTGTCGACCAGCTGTCTTCCTTCCTCGCTGAAGGCTGCTCCGAGGGCGCGTTTGTCTTTAGCGATGTCCGGCTTACCGCTGTCATGCTGTTCAATGCCATGCACGGCGCTGTGGACGACTGTCTCGCTGAAGGTGCGCCGATCGACCGGCAAAAATTGGTCGGCGTCGTCGCCGACTTCTGTCGACGCGCCGTCGGCTCGTAGACCGGCGTGAGCGCCGGGCGCGCGAAATGCGCCTCATTCGAACCACGGAACATGTCTTGTTGGGAGCTTCGCGTCCTTTTCGAAGTGTGGTTCCAGGCCGCCATAACAGTAAGATTTCCTTATTAAAATTATAGGAAATAACTATCGTCATATAACTGAAATAGTCATTTATTATAAATTTGCTCGCGCCGTTTGCGTTAGCCCGCCTCCGTGCCGGCTGGGGTCAAGTCATTGAGCAAAGGAAACATCATGAGAACGAAATCCATTTTTGCGCTTGCCGGCCTTCTGGCCTCGGTCGCGCTACCGGCCATGGCGGCAGACAATGTCGTAACCATCTATAGTGCCGACGGCCTCCATGACGG
This sequence comes from Rhizobium sp. ASV8, assembly GCF_016429255.1. Taxonomy (GTDB): domain Bacteria; phylum Pseudomonadota; class Alphaproteobacteria; order Rhizobiales; family Rhizobiaceae; genus Rhizobium. The sequence goes on along the minus strand of NZ_JAELUG010000026.1, from coordinate 37,846 downwards.
CACGCCGAGCTGGTACGGCAATGAGTTCGATGCCTTCACCAAGGCAACCGGCATCAAGGTCCAATATGTCGAAGCAGGTTCGAGCGGTGTGGTCGACAGGCTCTCGAAGGAAAAGTCCAATACCCAAGCCGACGTTCTAGTAACGCTCCCGCCTTTCGTGCAGAAGGCGGCAAGCGAAGGCCTGCTCGAAGCCTACAAGTCCGCAGCCGCAGACAAGATCGAGGCGCGCGACAAGGATCCGAAGGGTTTCTACGTTGCGATGATCAACAACTATCCGAATTTCATCTACAACAGTTCGGTCCTCAAGACGCCGCCGGCCACCTACAAGGACCTGCTCGACCCCAAATTCAAGCAGAAGATCCAGTATTCCACGCCCGGTCAGGCAGGTGACGGCACTGCCCTGATGCTGCAGGCATTCCACGCTTTCGGCGGCAAGGATGCCGGTCTTGATTATCTCAAGCAGTTGCAGGTCAACAATCTCGGCCCATCCGCCTCGACGGGCAAGCTCACCGCGCTCGTCAACAAGGGTGAGCTTTATGTCGCCAACGGCGACCTGCAGATGAACCTGGCACAGCAGACTGACAATCCGAACATCAAGATTTTCTTCCCGGCCGGCCCGGACGGCAAAAAGACCGCCTTCTCGCTGCCTTACTATATCGCTCTCGTTTCCAGTGCTCCGCATTCGGAAAACGGCAAGAAGCTCATCGACTTCCTGCTCAGCGAAGCAGCCCAGAAGGATGTCAGCGCCGTCGCTCAAGGTCTTCCGGTTCGCACCGACGTCCATCCGACGGACGAAAATTTTGCAAAGCTGCATGCTATCATGGAGGGCATCGAGATCTGGACGCCGGACTGGAACAAGGTGCTTGCCGACCTGAAGCAGGACGTCGATGCCTACGGCAAGGCGATCGCGAGCAACTGATGGCGGTGGCGAACACAAAGCCATCCGAAAGCGGGCGGCCGACGAAAACGTCGGCCGCATCAGCCAAACGGATCGCCTTCGAGAATGTCTCGGTCGCCTATAATGGCCTGACAGTTCTCGACTCGTTGAACCTGACGGTCAATCCGGGCGAAATCGTCGCCCTGATCGGTCCGTCCGGATCGGGAAAGACGACCGCGCTGCGCGCAGTGGCAGGATTCGTGCGCCCGTCGGCCGGCCGCATCATGATCGGCGACCGCGATGTCACCAATCTCGCGCCCTATGATCGCGACATCGGCATGGTCGTACAGAACTATGCGCTCTTTCCGCATATGCGCGTTGAGGAGAATGTTGCCTTCGGGCTTCGCGCGCGCCGCACACCGGAAGAGATCATACGTGCCCGTGTCCCGGAAGCACTGTCGATGGTCGGCATGGCCGCCTATGCGAAGCGTTATCCTCGCGAACTTTCCGGTGGCCAGCAGCAGCGCGTCGCGATTGCCCGCGCCATTGCCATTCGTCCGCAGGTGCTGCTGCTCGACGAGCCGCTTTCGGCTCTCGACGCACAGATCCGTCGGTCGATGGTCGATGAACTCGCAAGGTTGCATCGCGAATTGCCATCACTGACTGTGCTGTATGTCACTCACGATCAATCGGAAGCGCTGACGCTTGCCAATCACATCGGCATCATGCGTGACGGAAAGCTCGGAGCCTTCGGTGATGCCCAATCCTTGTTCCGCTATCCACCGAACCGTTTCGCAGCCGAGTTCCTCGGTCGCGCCAACCTTCTCGAGGTCAAGAGCCTTCAGCCATTGGAGAACGGCCACGCCCAGGTCCGATTCGGAGATCAGGTTCTGATCGCGCGCAATCATTATCGTCTTCCGACGGGCAGCGATTGCCTGTTGTGTGCCAGGCCACATGATTTTCGCCTCGACGCGCAGCAGAGCGAGAGCAATCGGCTGAGCGGCGTCGTCCGCAGCGTTCAATGGCAGGGCGATACCCATAACGTCACGCTGGAGGTTGCCGGTCAGGAAGTTAGAATGTCTTCTGCCCCGATGAGCGTACCCCCGGCCCTTGGCGCCATGCTGACGCTCCATCTCAACCCTGGTGATGTCACGCTTGTGCCGGAGGAAGCGCGCAATGGCTGACGCCGTGGCAGCAACAACAACATCCGGCTACGATCCCCGCTGGGACCGCTTCTGGACAGTGCCGCCGCTTCTCATCCTTTCGGTATTGTTCTTCTATCCTTTGGGTCTCATTATCCGGCAATCGCTTGGCGACCCCGGCACCGTGTCGCTTGCGGCTTTTGCCGAGGTGCTGTCCTCCCGCGAGTTCCATGAAGGGCTTCAGCATACGGTCGTCATCGCACTGGGCTCGACAGCCGGATGCCTTGTCTTCGGCTTCGTGTTTTCGCTTGTCATCGCCTTCGTTCCCTTTCCGGGCGCAAAGTTCTGCGGGCGATTGATCGATACCTTTATCGCTCTGCCGACCTTTCTGGTGACGCTTGCCTTCACCTTCATCTACGGCTCGGCCGGTCTTTTGAACGAAAGCCTGATGCGGCTGATGCACATCGACTTGCCGCCGATCGATTTCCTTTATTCGCAGTGGGGCGTGATCCTGGCCGAAACAACCGTTTACACGCCGTTCGTCATGCGGCCACTCCTTGCTACTTTTTCACAAATCGACCAGGCCCAGATCGAGGTTGCCAGCAGCCTTGGCGCAAAGCCGTGGCGCATCGTGCGGCAGATCATCCTGCCGGCCGCGATGCCCGCTCTCATTGCCGGCGGCAGCCTCTGCCTGCTGCTGACGGTCAATGAGTTCGGCATTGTCCTGTTCATCGGCGCAAAGGGGGTCATTACGCTGCCGGTGCTCATCTACGCCAAGGCGATCCAGGAGTTCGACTATACGACGGCCTGTGTCATCGCCGTGGTCAATGTCGCACTGTCGCTCGGTCTTTATAGTCTCTATCGGGCTGTCATCGCCCATTTCGGGAGCAAACGTGCTGGTCTGGTCTAAATCCGGTCGGCTGCTGGTCTGGGCAGTCGCCATTCCATTGTTCGTCATCATTTACGGCCTGCCGATCGCGGTGATCGCGCTGGCGAGCGTCAGTGGCCAATGGAATGACATTCTTCCGCGCAATCTAACGCTGGTTCATTATGCCAATGCCTTTCGCAGCGAGTCTTTTGATAGTCTGACGGCAAGTATTCTCACCGGCGCAATAGCCAGCGTCGCCGCACTTGTCAGCGGCACCTGGGCGGCGTTGGCCTTGCGCAAATTGAAGCCTTTGCGCAAACGCGTCCTCGATCTCGTCTTCTTTGTGCCAAGCGCCGTTCCATCGGTCTCTATCGGCCTTGGCCTGCTGGTTGCCTTCAGCCAGCCGCCGCTACTGTTGAACGGAACGCGGTTGATCGTCTTGATTGCGCATTTCGTACTCATCTCTGCATTCACCTACGGCAATGTCTCGGCCGGCCTTGCGCGCCTGCCTGTGGAATGCGAGCAGATCGCCGAGAGCCTGGGCGCCCGTCCATTCTATCGATTGCGGCGGATCACGCTGCCATTGTTGATGCCCTATCTTGTCGCTGCTTTCAGCCTCAGTTTTGCACTGTCGATGGGCGAACTGGGCGCAACGGTCATGATCTATCCTCCGGGTTGGGTCACCCTGCCGGTCAATATCTTCGCGCTTTCGGATCGCGGTGCCATCTTCGATGCCGCAACGCTGACGATGATCCTCGGCGCGGCGACGCTGATCGTGCTTTGGGGATTGTCGCGTCTCTCGAATAGGTCTGTGCTGCGCTGATGTCGCGTCGCTGACATGTTTTACGTTCAATGGAAGCGAGTTGCCACGGTGGGGTCGGCGACCTATTGAAGAGTAACGCTGCAATTTCAGGGTAGGATCGTCGCAAATGCCGTCTGTTACGCTTGCGCAGATGAGGGCCGTCGAGGCGCTGGCGCGCACGGGAAAGTTTTCGCGCGCGGCTGAGGATCTGGGGATCAGCCAGCCTTCGGTCTCCACTCAGATTCAATCCTTCGAGGAATTGTGCCGCACGCGCGTCTTTATCCGTGATGGTCACAACGTCAGCGTCGCGCCGTCGGCGTTGGATCTGATCGCGAAGATCAGGGTGACGCTGAAGTGCCTCGGGGAGGTCGATCGCGTCATTGCCGATACGACATCGCTGAACACCGGCACGATCTCGATCGGTTTCAGCGCGCATCGGCTCGTAATGCCTGTGCTGACTGCGTTCGTACGGCAATATCCGGCTCTGCGCCTGACGACACGCGGCGGCCCATCGTTGGAGCTTGCCGACGCGGTGCTGCGCGGCGAGCTTGATGTCGCCACGATCTCCCAGGTGGCGCCGGACAGCCGCTTCGCGTCGCTGCTGTTGCACGAATCTCGCGTGGCGATCTACGGCCGCAAGGGAGATCCGATGCTGGAGAAGGGCCGATTGACCCTCGCCGATCTCGACGGCCGCGATATGGTGCTCTGGAACAAATCCTCCGGCACGCGCACGTTGCTGGAAGAGGCCGCCAGCAAGGAGGGCGTCAGGCTGAAGCCTGTTCTCGAGGTGGCGACGCTCGATGTGGCCTATGCCGCCGCTGCCGCCGGTATCGGTTTGGCAATCTCCATCGAAGGCGAAGTCCGCCCCGACGATCATATCGACGTCGTTCCGCTCGTCGAGCCCGAACTGGCGATCGGCCACTATCTCGTCACCCTGCCGGAATGCCGTGACCATGCGGCGATCCAGGCATTCTTCGAGGTTGCGAAGGACCATGCACTCGAAATGGACGGCAGCCTGCCGTTCAATTGATGCAAACTATAGGATATGAATATAGTTTTGCAGAATTTATAATTCTGTCATATGGTTTCGCTATCATTCACCCCATAAGCTGCAGCCGGAACTGAGGCTGGCTGAGAAAGGGCAGAATAATGGCGGTTGGATATGATCTCGCGGTGGTCGGCGCCGGCATCGTGGGCGTTGGCGCCGCGCTGGCTGCGGTGCGGCAGGGCAAGAAGGTCGTCGTCATCGAGCGCAATGCGAGGGCCGTGGGCGCCTCCATCCGCAATTTCGGCTTTGTGACCGTTTCCGGACAGAAAGCAGGCGCCCATTGGGAGCGCGCCATGCGTGCTCGCGACATTTGGGCTGAAATCGTTGATGAGGCCGGCATCGCCGTCGTGCATCGTGGTCTGGTCATGCCGGCACGTCGCCCGGAAGCCGCCGCCGTGGTTGAAGCCTTTCTCGAAACCCCGATGGGAGAGAGGTGCCGCCTCGTAACGAAAGCCGAGGCGGGCGAGATCGTGCCGAGCCTGCGCCTTGAGGACGTCCAGTCGACCCTTTACAGCCCACATGAACTGCGCGTCGAATCTTCCCAAGCGCTGCCAAAACTGGCCGCGTGGCTCGAAGCCAGGCACAAGGTGGACTTCCGTTGGAATACCGCCGTTCGCTCAATCGACGGAACGCGGATCGAGACAAGCCACGGGCCAATCGAGGCGGATGCGGTTGTCGTGTGCCCCGGCGATGATTTTTCCACGCTCTTCCCGGATGTCATCGGCAAACATGAGCTGACGATCTGCACGCTGCAGATGCTGCGCGTTTCGCCCGGCCGGCCGAGCCGGTTCGGCGCCGCCGTCATGTCGGACATGAGCCTTGCGCGCTATGAAGGCTTTGCGGCCCTGCCGGAAGCGGAAGCTGTTGGAAGGCGGCTTGATATCGAAGAGGCAGAGAGCCGCGCCGCCGGTATCCACCTGATTGCTGTTCAATCGGCCGATGGTTCACTCGTTGTCGGCGACAGTCACGTCTATGGCAACGCGCAGCAACCGTTTGCCAGCGACCGGTTCGATCAACTCATTCTCGATGAATTCGACCGCGTGTTCGACCTTCCGGAGCGTCACGTCGTCAATCGCTGGATCGGTACCTATGCCTCTTCCAGGGAGCGGACGGTGCTCGTGGAGCGCCCGGCCGATCATATCCGCCTAGTCATGGTGACGGGCGGAACCGGCGCTTCGACCGGTTTCGCGCTCGGCGAACAGGTCATCGACGATCTCTACAGTTCAACATCGCGTTCATGGGAGACAGACCAATGAGCCAACTCAAAGCCGTGGTATTCGACTGGGCGGGAACCGTCATCGATTTCGGCTCCTTTGCTCCGATGGGCGTGTTCGTCGAGGCGTTCAGCCGCTTTGGCATCGAGGTCACCATCGCGGAAGCGCGAGAACCGATGGGCCGCCCGAAATGGGACCATATCGACGCGATGCTGAAGCAGCCGCGCATTCGCGAGCTATGGGCCGAACGTCACGGCAAGGCGCCGGCGGCCGCAGATGTTGACGCCGTCTACGAAGTCTTCGTTCCGATGAACGAGGAGGTTGTGCACAAATTCGCCGATCTGGTGCCCGGCACCACCGAAATCGTCGGCACATTGCGCCAGCGCGGAATGAAGATCGGTTCGACGACAGGTTATACCCGCTCGATCATGGCGCGCGTCCTGCCGCTTGCCAAGAAGCAGGGCTATGAGGTTGACAATCTCGTCTGCGCCGGTGATCTGCCCCACGGCCGGCCGACGCCGATGAATATGTATAAGTGCTTTCTGGATCTCGATGTCTGGCCTGCAAGCGCCGTGGTCAAGATCGACGACACCGGCGTCGGCATCGACGAAGGCGTTGCGGCTGGCTGCTGGACGGTCGGCGTTGCCGTGAGCGGCAACGAAGCGGGCCTGACGCCGGACGAGGTCTCCGCCATGGCGCCAGAGGCGCTTGCCGCGGTTCGCGAGCGGGCATCCGGCGAACTCAGGAAGCACGGCGCTCACTACATCATCGATACGGTCGCCGACCTGTTGCCTGTGATCGATGATATCGAGCGCCGGATGGCCGCCGGGGAACATCCCTGATCGCATCCGCATTCGCTTTCCGGCTGTGATGCTTCCGAACGACGTTGGATGGTGATTATTCGCCGGCAGGATTGAAGCTCACGTCTTCTGCTGTCGGCGTCGGATGAAGCTGTATCTTTCTGCTCCGGAACGGCCGGAGCAGAAATTCCCTGAAATTCCGCGGCTCGCGGATGTTTGGCAGGCCGACATCAGGCCACTCGTCGGCCTTGGGGTAATATGCCGTGCCGAACAATATATCCCAGATCGCAGACCCGCTGCCGAAATTCCTGTTGAAGTGCCGCCGCTCCACCGAATGATGGATGCGGTGAAAGCGGTTGTCGGGAAACAGATAGCGCATCCAGCCGAGGTGGAGACGGGTTGAACTGTGCTCGAAATAGCCCTGCCAGCGAACGAGGAAAACCCAGATCCACGGGACATATCCCTGTTCAAAGCTGAACAGCAATGAGACAGGGACGATCAGGAAGGGAATCCGGAATATCTCCTCGCTGAAGTGATGATTGCTATTGAAGGCGCTCATCTCTTCCAGCGAATGGTGCTCGGCGTGAAAACGCCAGAAGAACCTGTTGCTGTGTTGAAGCCGATGAAACCAGTAATAGAAGAACTCGCTGACCTGCAGCACGATCAAGGACGCAACGACCCCGCCAAGGGCCTGCAGCATCCAGAAATCGGAAAACTCCGATAGAAATCTGAGGTCGATGCGCAATAGCGGGCTAACGCCGATTTCTTCCCATAGCCTGTAGAAAAGCGTCAGGCTGACTTTCGTTATGACGATGTTGGTGGCGCAGAAAACGGCGCCGCGGATATGGGACATGACTGTATATTTGGATTTTGGGAAAATAAATTCCGCGGCAAGCAATGTCAGCGCGACAGGAAGAATTTTCCCCGCGTATTCTTCGGTAAAAGCCAGAATGTGAGCTATTGTATCAGTATTCAATTGGCTATCCGGCAGAAATACGATTTATCAAGCTCTACCTACATTGGGACCGGTCGCGCTTCAATTTAAACGTTAAAAATTGGTTAAGGCCGAGGCTTGCCGGGCCGCTTCTCCAGCGCACTCTGCCGGATTGAGTGGGTGATCTGTCTCAGCTTGTAAGCGGTAATGTCGGTGCAGATGCCGGTCGAGCTGGCTTTCGTGGCACGGTTCCCTGCATGTTTGCCCATGCCGTAGCGCATTGGGGAGGGCGTCGATCAACGTGGGCCCGCAAAGTTTTCATGACCGTTGTGTGAAACATATTGACAAGCGACAATTCATTCTGACAAATGTCAATCATTGCTGGCAATAATCAAATTGCCGGCCTGCCGCGGGGGCGGCTGACCTGTTTGAGGCGCTGAAGCATCTCATAAGTGGGAGGGAAAGACGTGTCGCCATTTAGGCTGGATCGACAGACGCTCTTTTTGGCGTTGATAAACTGTGTTGTTCTGGTTGCCGGTGGTCTGCTGGCCGGTGCGACTTTCTTGGATAGCTATAACCTGCAGTCCATGGCATCGCAGGTGCCTGAGTTGGGCCTGCTGGCCTTGGGTGTCATGCTGGCCATGATTTCCGGCAACGGCGGCATCGATCTGTCCGGTATTGCTCTGGCGAATCTCGCAGGCATCATTGCGTTTCTGATAACGCGCCAAATCATTCCTGTTGCCGATAGCCCGCTTCTGTTTGCTTGGGTTTTCGCCGGTCTCGCTCTTGCGGTCGGTTTGATAGGCGGCTTGGTGAATGGCATCGTGATTGCTTATGCGCGACTGACTCCTCTGATTGCAACATTAGGTACGCAGCTTCTGTTCACCGGTATTGCAGTTTTCCTGACAAATGGCTCGGCTGTCAGCATGGGCTATATCGAGCCGCTCGATGACTTCGGCAATATGCCCATTCTTGGAATACCGATGTGCTTTGCCTTGTTTCTTGCAATCGCGGCGGTGTTGGCATTCCTTCTGAAGTATACGCCATTCGGCGTGAAGCTGATGCTGCTCGGCAGCAATGCAAAGGCTGCGCGTTACGGGGGCATCAATGAAAAGCGCATGCTGCTTGTCACCTATACGCTGTGCGGTGTGCTCGCCTCCGTCGCAGGCATCATCATTGCCGCACGTAATTCGTCTGTGAAGTGGGATTACGGTGGTTCATACGTTCTGATTGCCATTCTGATTGCGGTGCTTGGCGGAGTGAAGCCGGAAGGTGGATACGGAAAGGTAATCTGTGTGCTCTTTGCTGCAACCGCGCTTCAGATCCTCTCGAGCCTCTTCAATTTCATGAATATTTCGAATTTCTTTCGGGATCTTGCCTGGGGTGTCCTGCTGTTGGCCTTGCTGGCGTCGGCTCGGGTCCATCTCGGCTACTGGCTGCAGCCGAAACGGCGATAGCGGCACACGATATCGACCTAGAGCCGATGATTTAGCGGCTCGGTCCGAGCAATCACCAAAGACCAATTTGCTTATATCAAAGGAGGAAAAATATGAGCAGAATTTCCAAACTCGCAGCCGGCACGATGCTGGCCGTCGCAGTTGTCGCAGGTGTGGCAATTGCCAAGGACAAACCGTCCATCGTGACGGTGGTCAAGGTCACCGGCGAAAACTGGTTCATTCGCATGAATGAAGGTGTCGATAATTACGGCAAGGACAACGCCAGCGTCAGCACCAGCCAGATTGGCCCCGGCAAGGCTGATGCAGCCCAGCAGACGCGTCTCGTCGAAGACCTTGTTGCAAAGAATGTCTCCGCGATTGCAGTCGTCCCGATGGATCCCTCTGCATTGGAAGGCGTTCTGCGGCGCGCCTCGCAGCGCGGTATCAAGGTCATCACCCATGAGGGTGACAGCCTGGTGAACACCGATGTCGATATCGAAGCCTTCGACAACAAGGCTTTCGGTGCGCGCATCAATGAGAAGCTCTCGGAATGCATGGGCAAATCGGGCAAGTGGACGACGTTTGTCGGTTCGCTTGGCAGCCTGACCCACAATCAGTGGGTCGATGCGGCGGCCGAGAATGCGAAGAAATATCCGGGCATGGAGCTTGTCTCAGCGAAGAACGAGTCCTTCAACGACGCCAACCGCGCCTATGAAAAGGCCAAGGAAATCCTGCGTAAGTACCCTGACATCAAGGGATTCCAGGGGTCGTCCGCCATCGACGTCATCGGTATCGGCCGCGCCGTCGAGGAAGCCGGCCTGCAGGGCAAGACCTGCGTCTACGGTCTCGGCCTGCCGAAAGATACCGGACCTTATCTGGAAAGCGGTGCCGTCAATCAGATCTTCTTCTGGGATCCGAAGGACGCCGGCTACGTCATGAACAAGGTCGCGGACATGGTCCTGAAGGGCGAGGAGATCAAGGACGGCGCGAACCTCGGCGTGCCGGGCTATGAGAAGATGACGGTCATCAAGGGACCGGGCAAGGGGATCGTCATTCAGGGTCAGGCCTGGGTAGACGCCGACAAGTCCAACTACAAGAAGTTCCCGTTCTGATAGAGAGAGCATAACTCGTCAGGCCGTCTTCCGGGGGCGTGTGCACCACCACCGCCTCCGGAAGAGAAGGCCTGAGAGCTTCAGGAATTCACCATGAGCACGACCGATGCCCTGCCTAACGCCCCGCCGCCGTTTCTCGAGGTTCGAAACGTCAAGAAATCCTTCGGCGGCGTCAAGGCGCTGAAAGAGGTTAGCCTCGTCATCGAGGCTGGACAGATCTATCACCTGATGGGTGAAAATGGCTGCGGCAAAAGCACGCTCATCAAAATTCTTTCGGGTGCGCAGCTTGCTGACGAAGGCCAAATTCTCATCGACGGCAAACCGGCCGGAGAACGAGCCGGCGATTTGGGGGCGATCGGCGCGTTGCGCGCCGGCATCGAGACGGTTTACCAGGATCTGTCGCTTCTTCCCAATCTCTCGGTTGCCGAGAATGTTGCGTTTACCGAGCAACTTGTCGAAGCCTCAGGTCGTCTGGCCCGCAGGCTGGATGTCGCCGCGCTCCATGCGACGGCACGCCGTGCTCTTGCCGAGGTGCATCTGCCGACCGACCGCGCCTTTCTGACCCGACGAACCGACACTTTGCCGCTTGCGACGCGGCAGTTGATCGCAATTGCCCGCACCGTTGCCTCGGAGGCGCGGCTGGTCATTATGGACGAGCCGACGACGTCGCTTACACGCCAGGAGGTCGAGAACCTGCTTGCAGTCGTTGCGCGGCTGCGCAGCAAGGGTGTGGCCGTGCTGTTCGTCACACACAAGCTTGACGAGTGCAAATCGCTGGGCGGCCGGGCAATCATCATGCGCGACGGCTTGAAGGTGACCGAACTCGATGTCGCCAATCACAGCAAGGCGGAATTCAGTCGCTGGATGACGGGCCGGGAGATTAGCGAGACGAGATATCGTACCGATCCGAAGCTCGGGGAGGTTATGCTCGAAGTCGAGAAGCTCGATGGCGGCCATGCCTTTCACGACATTTCGCTCAGTTTGAGAAAAGGCGAGATACTCGGTATCACCGGGCTGCTCGACTCCGGCCGCAACGAACTTGCGCTCGCGCTTGCCGGGGTCAGGCCAGCGATGAGCGGCGTGATACGCCTGAATGGCGAGGAAATTTCGCCGCGATCGGCTGCTGAGGCGATTCAACATGGCATCGGTTATGTCCCCGAAGACAGGCTCACCGAAGGGCTGTTTCTGGAGAAGCCGATACAGGACAACATCACGCTGCCGATCCTCGGCCGCCTACGCAATGCATTCGGCATGATCAGTTCTCGGAAAGCACGCCAGCGCGCGGAGAAAAGTGTCGCCGATCTGCAGATCGTCGCCCCTGATGTGACCATCCCCGTCCAGTCGCTTTCCGGCGGCAATCAGCAGCGCGTCTTGATCGGTCGCTGGCTGACGATCAATCCCAAGCTGCTCATCCTGCATGGGCCGACCGTGGGCGTCGATGTCGGATCAAAGGACACGATCTTCCGCATCATCCAGCGTCTGGCCGATGACGGCATGGGTGTTGTCATCATTAGCGACGACCTTCCGGAGTTGCTTCAGAATTGTGACCGGGTTCTCGTCATGCGTCAGGGCCGCATCGTGGCAGCGCACAAGGCGGACGGCCTGACCGAAGACGCAATCTATCAATCCATGGCCAGCACATCGAAGGAGATCGCGCAATGAGCGAGATCGCATCCGCGACCACTTTCAGCACACAGCGCAAAGGATTTGGTCCGCGCCTGTGGGATCTGATGGGACGCCGGCCGGAGCTCTTCACGCTGTTTCTGACGGTCTTGACTTGTCTTGTCGTCATCGCCGCCAATCCCGATTTTCTACAGATGAGCAATGTCGTCGACATTCTGCGAGCTTCCGTGGTGCGCGGGCTGTTTGCCATGGGTGTGCTCGTGGTCTTGGCGTCCGGCGGGATCGATGTTTCGTTTACGGCAATTGCGGCCTTCGTGATGTATGTATTGACCATGCTCGTCACGAACTGGTTCCCGGCCACGCCGACGACGATCGTTCTGATCCTCGCGGCTCTCGGTGGCGCTGCCTTCGGCGCGCTCAACGGTCTTCTGGTGCAGAAGTTGCAGGCGCCGTCGCTGATCGTCACCATCGGCACGCAATATGTCATCCGCAGCTTTCTGCTGACCTTCGTCGGCACTGCGCTGTTCATGAATATTCCATCGGCGATGGATGCTTTCGGCAAGGCCTCGCTCTTCACACATCATGCGTCGAACGGTGTTGTATCTGTCCTGCCTGCCTCCGTGCTTGTGTTGGCTGCTGCCGCTCTCGTGACATGGTTTATTCTCGAGCGCACGCTCATGGGGCGTGCCATCTTCGCGGTAGGTGGCAACCCATCTATCGCCGAGCGCCTCGGCATCAACCTTTTTCGAGTACGGATCTTCGTCTTCGCTTATGCGGGCTTGCTCGCCGGCATCGCCGGAGTGGTTCACGTATCGAGCAATCGCCTCGCCAACCCATTCGATCTTGCCGGCATGGAGCTCGAGATCATTGCCGCCGTCGTGTTGGGCGGCGCGCGCATCACCGGTGGCTCCGGGTCGGTGATCGGAACGCTGCTGGGAGTGCTCCTCATAACGCTGGTCAGCAACGTGTTGATCTTCGTGGGCATTCCGAGCACGTTGCAGCTTGCCATCATCGGTATCTTCATTCTTCTGGCCGGGGCGACATTCGCCCTGCGCGAGCGCAGCTAGTCAAATATCGGTCCTGCTACGCCGTAAAAGATAACGGCAGCATGATCACGTGCAGTCTTTTGGGAGGTCTCTATGTCTCATGATGTCTCGGTGGTGGGGCTCTATATTCTCGATGTGCTTGGTCGGCCGGTGGATGCCATCCCACCCGGCGGCAATGTCGAGTTCATCGACGAAATCAGGTTAACGGTTGCCGGCACGGCGGGCGGAACCGTGGTGGATCTTGCCAAGCTCGGTTTGAACTGCCTGGCGGTCGGCGCCGTCGGCGATGATGAGAAGGCGGATTTCGTGCTCGCGACGCTGCAGCGCTTCGGCGTCGATACCGCGCAGATGCAGCGGTTGAAGGGCGTGCCAACGTCGTCAACCATTCTCAATATCCGCCGCAACGGCGATCGCCCCGCACTTCATGCCCGTGGCGCATCCGATCATTTCGAGATTGCCGATAGCGCCCTCGATGCCGTTCTTGCGCCGCCGATCGTTCACCTGGGCGGCACTGGATTGCTGGCCAAGCTCGATGGCGAGCCAAGCCGTAAATTGCTTGCCGAGGCCAAGGCGCGAGGGCGCACGACCACCTTCGACCTACTCGGCGCAAATGATGGCACCCTTGATCTCATTGCGCCTCTGTTTCCGCACATCGACTATTTCATGCCGTCGATCGAGGAGGCACGCCAGATTTCCGGCGCCGCTGACGTGGAAGGCGCCAGCCGCTTCTTCCTGGATCGTGGGGTCAAGCATTGCGTCTTCACGCTTGGCGGTGATGGCGTATGCTTTGCCGATGCTTCCGGCGAGATCGTGCGGCAGCCGGCGTTCCAGATCGAGGTGGTGGACACGACGGGGTGCGGCGACGCATTCGACGCTGGTTTCATCACGGCACTGCATTGCAAGATGGACCTGAAAACCGCTTTGAACTTCGCACAGGCATCGGCCGCGCTTGTTGCGACGGGTCTCGGCTCGGATGCAGGCATCCGCTCGTTCGAAGATACGCTGGCGTTCATGAATACGGCGCCCATCAAGCGCTGATCGAAGGCGGTGCGGGCCGGGGTCGTCCGGCCCGGCCTTTTCATTCGGCCAGCAGCTGCTCTGCGACCTCTATGTCGGTCACGAGATGCGTCGCATATCCACCCGCGAGAACGGCGCGGATCGCGTCGACCTTCTGTGTGCCACCTGCGACGCAGAGCCTGCGCGGCAGGCTGCGCAGCCCATCCAGCTCTATGCCGATGACGCGCTTATCGAAATCGCGAACGATTTGCTTGCCATGCTGATCGAGGAAGCGGCAGATCAGCACCGCAACCGCGCCTTCCTGTGCATAGGCGTCGATCTCCTCGTCGCTGGTCACATCGGCAAGGCGCATCGTGCTTTCGGCCGCAAGGCCGCCGACGCCGAAGACGATCATGTCGGCCTTGCCGATCCGCTCGAATTGCCGTTGGAGCACCGGCTCGCCCATCAGAGCGTCGCGAAGTCCAGGCGTGCTGAGCACTGTGGGTGCCATCATGTTGACGCTGGCGGCTCCCATGTTGCGGGCCATGATCGACGCACAAAGCTCCGCTGAAAATTCGCGAGTCCCGCTTGACGAGCCCGTCACCTGAACCACGGAAAGCCCCTCCAGCGGCCGGGGCAAGGCAATGGCGTCGGCAATCGCCAGAACGGTGCGTCCCCACGAAACGCAGATCGTATCCCCAGGTGAAACCATGCGTTCTATCAGCCGCGCTCCGCCCGCTCCCAGAGCTTTCAGGCGCGCATCCGGCGTGGCGGATTTTTCCGTCGGAATGACAAGCGCTTCCGCCAGGCCGAACTTGGCCGCCAGTTTGCGGGCTATATTGGTGCGGGTGACGATTTCGGGGTTCATCAGGATCCTGACGACGCCCTTCTGCCGTGCCTCTTGCAGATAATTGACGATGGTGGCGCGCGAAACGCCGATCATCGCCGCGATCTCATTCTGCGTGAGCTGGTTCTCGTAATAGAGCCAGGCCGCCCAGACGATGGCGTCGTCGAACTCTGCTGGGATGGCGTGCGTAGACGGCGTCAAATCGTCCGAGGTCATACTCGATTCCTGATGTCTGCGATGTGCCTGAGTTGCACAGAAAAAGCTTTTAATCAACAAGTCGCTCATTGATGTTGACGAATGTCAATCAATGGTGTCAATTGTTTTAGACGCGAGGGGGAACCTCTGGAAGTCTTTGTTATACCACAGGAAAAGTAGAATTTTCTGTGAATGTATCCTCATGTCTGCGTGCGGCGGCCGCAGCTTGTCAGCTAAGGAAATGGCAGATGAAATCTAAATGGTCAGAAGCGGACTTCGCCACGGTTGTCGGCGCCTATGAGAAAGCCGGGATTAGTCGCGATGTTGCAATCCGCACCTACACAACGCGCCTGCTTGGCTCCGAGCCCAAACTCGTCCTGCATGGCGGCGGCAACACCTCGGTCAAGACGACGTTGATCGACCATGACGGCAGCGCCGTTGAGGTGCTTTGTGTAAAGGGTAGCGGCTGGGATATGGGCAAGATCGAGCCTGCCGGCCTGCCGGCGCTGCATCTTGAGCCGCTGAAAGCCATGGTGAGTTACGAGTCCCTCTCGGACGATGACATGGTGATGCTGCAGCGTCGGCTCTTGCTTGATCCGGCGTCACCCAACCCGTCTGTCGAGGCCATTCTTCACGCCATTCTGCCTTTCAAGCATGTCGACCATACGCACGCCAATGCCATCGTCGCGCTGACCAACCAGCCCCGCGGCGAGGAGATCATTCGAGAGCTTTTCCCGGAAATGATCATCGTGCCTTATGTCATGCCCGGCTTCGATCTGTCGAAGGCCTGCTTAAAGGCATTTTCCGCTCGGCCTGACGCACCGGGAATGATCTTGCTGAAGCATGGTATCTTCACTTGGTCGGATGATCCGCGCGAAGCCTATGAGAATATGATTGCGGCGATCGACCGGGCCGAGAAGCGCATCGCAGAAGGGCAGGCCCGTCCCTTCGGATCGGCAAGCGCCAAGCCGGTTACCGCAACGCTTGCCTCCGCTGCCGATATCGCTCCCATCCTGCGTGGTGCGATAGCGCTTCCCGGCAAGGAGGAGGGGCGTCCGCGCCGCTTTGTGATCGAGCATCGCGCGAACGATGATATTCTCGATTTCTGCGGGGCCTCCAATGTGGCTGATCTCGTTCGCCGTGGAAATGCGACGCCGGAGCATGTCATTCACATCAAGCGCTACGGTATTGCCCTCCCGCCACCAAGGGTGGACGATATCGAAGGTTGGGCCGAAACGGTCAAGGCCGCAGTGGCCTCCTATGCCGCAGATTACAAAGCCTATTTCGAGCGCAACAACGCCCGCGTCGGCGGTGGCAAGACGATGCTCGACCCCATGCCGCGCGTCTTCTATGTGGATGGTATCGGTTTGTTCGCCGCGGCTGCGACGCAGAAATCGGCGCGCATATGCGCTGATGTCGCAGAGGCGACCATCGAGGTCATTCGCGGCGCCGAGGGTATCGACCGTTTCGAGGCGCTTTCGGAAGAAGATCTGTTCGATATCGAATATTGGTCTCTGGAGCAGGTGAAGCTTACCAAGCAGACGGAAAAGCCGCTGACGCGGCAGGTGGCGGCAGTGACGGGCGGCGCAGGCGGCCTTGGCCTTGCCATAGCCGCGCTTCTGAAAAGCCAGGGTGCTGAAGTTGCCTTGATCGATATCGACGGCGAACGGGTCGCAGCTGAGGCCAAACGCTTGGGCGCATTCGCTGTCGCATGCGATTTGACGGATCCTTCAGCGGCGGAAAGCGCACTTGCCCGGATAGCCGCAGAGTTCGGCGGCGTCGATATCCTGGTGTCAAATGCCGGCGCCGCTTTCCAGGGCGCGTTGACGGCGGTGGACGACGCCTTGTTCAAAGCAGCTTTCGTCCTGAACTTCTGGAGCCACCATTATATCGCCCGTGCGGCGGTCAAGGTGATGCGGCGTCAGGGCACGGGCGGTTCGCTCGTCTTCAACGTGAGCAAGCAGGCCGTAAACCCGGGGCCGGACTTTGGCCCATATGGGACGTCGAAAGCGGCGCTGATGGCGCTGATGCGGCAATATGCTCTTGAGCATGCCGGCGATGGCATCACGGTCAATGCGGTCAATCCGGACCGGATAAGGACCGGGCTGATGACGGATGAAATGGTCGAGGAACGAGCCCGGGCGCGTGGTGTCACGCCGGAAGTCTATATGCGCGGCAACCTCTTGAAGCGCGAGGTATCATCGGAAGATGTCGCCGAGGCCGTGCTGCATCTTGTGCAGGCAAGGACGTCCACCGGGGCAGTGGTCACCGTCGACGGTGGCAATGTCGCGGCAATGATGCGCTGATATCGCTGAAGGCCGCGTACAAGTGATGCAGGTGAGCCGCCGGGCAGGATTGCGCGGCGGCTCAAAATGATGACATTTGATGGCGAATACTCGCCCCGATCATGCGCCTGAGTTCAGGCGCCCAAAAGGCTCTCTATCGATCCATCGGACCAAACCGTCCGTCCACCCCGGATCGTGCTGCGCAGGCGCGGCACCCGACCGCGTTCCGCAATCACGAGATCGGCGCGCATCCCCTTGGCGATGCTGCCGCGATCATGAAGGCCCAGTGCCTTTGCCGGATTTGCGCTTGCCAATGCGACCGAAGCGGCAAGGCCGCCTTCGCCGATTTCTGCCAAAGCCACGACTGCGGGCAGAATGGCGGAGGGGTGATAGTCGCTCGCCAGTATGTCCAGCACGCCGGCCTCGTAGGCCTCGCGCGCCGAGAGATTGCCGGAATAGGACAGTCCTCGTAGCGCGTTCGGCGCGCCCATGGCGGTCGCCAATCCCAAACGCTTGGCTTCCGCGGCTGCGGCGACATTGATCGGGAATTCGCTGATGACGGCGCCGAGGCCGTGCAGAAGCACTACCTTCTCGATGGTATCGTCGTCATGGGATGCCAGTACGACATCACTCTCTCGCGCCAGCTCCGCCAGCCCGTTGATGATCTCCATGCTGTCACCGTGCTCGGAGCGGGCGGCCATGCGTTGCCTCACCAGTTCCGCCGCTTGGGTCTCGCTGATCTTCTTGACCTTTGCCGTGTTGGCGATGTGCAGCTCGATATCCCGATATTGCCCCTGGCCCGGCGTGTGGTCCATGAGTGAAATCAGGTGGAGCGCCCCGGCATCGATCAAGGCTCTCGCTTCCTCAACGGCGGGCAGGAAGGTCACTTCGAAACGACCATGGACCCGATGGTCTATCAGCAACTCGTCCCGCATGGCGGCGAGTGTCTCTATCATCGCGCGGGTGTTGGCAACCGAGCGGACATGGCCGTAGGTGGCGGGCGTGAAGGCGACCGCCGCATAGGCAGTCGTGACGCCGCAGGCGGCGAGCTTCTTGTCGAGGTCGTAGACGCCGAGTTCGATGGGCATGCGGACATTGACGCGAGGCTCGACGTCTTTCTCGATCATATCGCCATGCATGTCGACGAAACCGGGAAGCAGAAGCCGGCCGCGGCCATCTATTTCTGCCTCTTCGACCGGCCTTTCGCTGATGTCAGCAATCAGTCCATCCTCGATCCTGACGGCGCCACACTCGATCACACGGTCCTGCAATACAATTTCAAAATTACTCAGCCACATCGTCTTGCTCGTCCTCGATCTTGATGGCTTCCAGATGCAATTCTCGGTCGATCAAAGCCCTTACATCGTCCGGGTGGTGAAAGACACCGATCATCGCAACGCCGGATGCCTTGAGCTGCGCCAATCTTTCGACCAGTGCGCGGCGGGCGGCATGGTCGAGCGATGCCGTCGGTTCGTCGAGCAGCAGCAGGCGCTGCGGCAGGATGAGCGCGCGCGCAAGATTGACCTTCTGCTGTTCGCCACCGGAGAAGGTCGAGGGATAGGCCGACCAAAGCTGCCTTTTCACGCCGAAGGCATCGAGCCAACGTCGGGCTTCAGCCAAAGCGTCACCATGCGCCGAGCCGGCAAGTCTCAGCGGCTCGGCGACGATCTCTTCGGCCGCAACGCGCGGGCGGGCGTTGAGGAACTGCGTGACGAAGCCGATCTCCCGGCGTCGTAGTACTGCAATATCGACGTCGGCGGCGGTCGCAAGATCGATGATGCCTTCCTGCGTGTGATAATAGACGTGGCCCGCGCGCGGCAGATAGGAGCGATAGAGCGTACGCAGCAGCGTCGATTTGCCCGCACCGTTCTCGCCCTTCAGCAGAATGAACTCACCCGCATTCAGCTCGAAATCGATATTCTCGAAGGCGAACAGCGTGCGTTTGAGGTGATGCATCTCGAACTGCTTCGAAAGGCCTTCGACGCGCAGCACCGTCGGTTTGGTCTGACGGGCGGAAACCTGGATATTCATCTTTCTCTCCCTGTCAAAGCTTGGCGTGAACGAGCTGTTGCGTGTAGGCGTGCTGCGGATCCTGGAAGATCTGGTCGGCGAGACCCTGTTCCACGACCATGCCACGGCGCATGACCATAACCCGGTCTGCCATCGTACGGATGACACCAAGATCATGCGATACCAACACCATAGTGATGGAGCGCTCGCGCTGCAGCCGCTTCAGCGTATCGAGAACCAGCGCCTGAACGCTGACATCGAGGCCGGTCGTCGGCTCGTCGAGCAGCAGAACGGCCGGTTCGAGCGCAATCGCCTTGGCGAGCTGCACGCGTTGCTGCATGCCGCCGGACAGCTCGTTTGGCCTGGCATCCATACGCTCGATCGGAAACTCGGATGCGTTGAGCGACTGGCGCGCTCGGTTGCGCAGCTCGGCGAAGTTGCGATTGCCGGCGATCAGCAATCGCTCGGCCACGTTGCCGCTGCTGGTATGGTTCATCAGCAGGCCAAGATGCGGATTCTGGTAGACGATGCCGATATGATGGGCGCGCAGCATTCGCCGCTCGAAGCGATCGAGCGTGAAGAGATTGCGGCCCTCATGGCCGGGAAGGGCGAGAGTGTAGGTGCCGGTATCCGGCGTGTCCTCAAGGTTCATCATTCTCAGAAGGGTCGACTTGCCGGAACCGGATTCGCCGACGATGCCGAGGACTTCGCCCGGATAGACCGTAACGTCGACGCCGCCGAGCGCCGTGACGTCACCATAGTTGCGGGCAATGCCGCGCATGGTCAGGATGGGCTGCGCCATCATCAGTCGGGGCGGCTGGCGGGTCAACTCTGTTGATTGCGTGGGATCAAGCGTGACCATCAGTCCATCTTTCCATTGTTGTACCAGGTTTCGCCGATCGCGACCGGTTCTGCTTCCGATTTTCGGATGTGCTTGACGCCGAAGTGGCTGTCGGACAGCTCGTATTGCGAAGAGCCGTCGTCCTGTGGAAGCTCGTTCATGAAAAAGCCTGTGACATTGCTGCGATAGCAGGTCTTGTCCTGATGATCTTCGACGCGGTAGGGCACATCGTCGAAGACGAGCGGTTCGACACTCGTATAGGGCGGCACGGCAAAGATGCGCTTTTCGCGCCCGGCCGACAGGATCGTCAGGTGATCCGCCTGATTGAGCTTTGGCACGTCCCAGCGCGGAATGGGGGACGGCGTCATGACGTGGCGGCCGTTGACCATGCTCGGATAGCTCGATCCCTGCATGATACGCCCCGATTTGACGAGCTGTTCGTAGAGCACGAGCCATAGCTGCCCGTAATCGGCATCGCCATGCATTTCGCGGGCGACGGACAGGTCCGGCTGGACGGCGCGCAACGGTTCCGGGTCCGGAACCTGCAGCACGAGGATCTGGTCTTCGCGCAGTTTTTCTTCCGGGATGCGGTGGCGGGACTGGATGATGGTGGCCGCCATCGTGTCTTCGGTCTCGACCGCTCCGCCAACGCGCCCAACGAACTTGCGGATGCTGCTGGCATTGACGGAATCGTCGGATCCCTGGTCGATGACTTTGACCACAGAGGTCGGCTTTAGAAGTGTCAGCGTGACCTGCAGGCCGCCGGTTCCCCAGCCGCGGGCAATCGGCACCTCGCGGCTGGCATAGGGCACCTGATAGCCGGGCACCGCAATCGCTTTCAGAATACGGCGGCGCATTTCGCGCTTGGCGGATTCATCGAGAAAGCCGTAATTGAAAGCCACCCAAGGCTTCGTGAGTTCCTGAAGCTTCATAGTGCGACCTCCTCCTGCCGGGCGGCAGGTTTCTCATTAACGGCAGTCTTGGCTGCATCAGCGCTCTTGTCCGCCTTGACGCGACGAAGCGCATCCAGGCTCGACTGGAACGTGACGTAGTGCGGAAGCTTGAAGTGGATGCAGAAGCCCGAGCTTTCGACCGGTTCGGTGTGATAGAGCACGAATTCCTCGTTGGCCGCCGGATGCGGATTGGGCTGGCTGGAGGCGAGATCGAGCGTCGCAGCCGCAATCACCTTCACCTCGTTCCAACCGAAGGTGGCGGAGAAGCCCAGCTCCAGCTCTCTCGCCTTGGATATGACCTCGGTCTGGCTGACGCGGACGCGGCCGGCGCTGAAGATGGTGCCGCAGGGGTGACGCATCCGGACCGGTGCTTCGGCCAGACGCAATTCGTTGACCGTTGGATGCACGGAACTGTAGCCGCGCATGGTGGCATAGCCGAGCGCGAGGGTTCCCCCGGTGTCAGAGCGCGCGAGGCTCTGCAGCTTGTGTGCCCTGGCCGCGGGGAAAAGCAGCGGCTCGCGGGTCAAATCGGGAATGTCGTCAGGCGCAATGTCTTGGGCTGCGTGCTCGGGAATGAGCCCCTGCGCTTTCTGCCAGCTGGTCAGAGACGGTTGGGTCGCCGGAGCTGGCTTTGCTGCCGGAATTACCGGTTCCGGCACATAGTCTTCGCCCTTCAACACGTCGACCTGCAGCAAGCGGTGCGAATAGTCGAGGGTCGGCCCGAGGATCTGGCCGCCCGGGATGTCCTTGAAGGCGGCCGAGATGCGGCGAACGGTAAAAAGATCGGTCTGGCCAACCGGCTCGGCGACCGCAATACGCGGCTGCGTCGTGCGATAGGCGCGCAGCAGAAGGATGGCTTCGTAGAGGTCGCCGCCCGCTTGCGCCAGCGCCAGCGCTGCGAGATCGGGTTCATAGAGCGATGCCTCACCCATGACGCGGTCGATGAGATAGGGAAGGCCTGTTCGAACGGCCTCGACGCGCTCGCGAGTAATCGGACCGAGATCGTTGCGGAAAAGTCTTTCGGCCTGCTCGATGGCATATTCGCCGCCGCGGGTTGCTACATAAGCCATCACAGCACCTCGATTTTCGTTGAACGGGGAATGCCGAGCAGACGCTTGCCGTCGACCAGATAGAGATCCCAGCCGAGGGGATAGCGGATCGCTTTTGCGCGCATCTGCCAGAAGTCGGGATCGACGCCATCAATATCGATCGCGATGCTATCCCTGATGCCCGGGCCGGACAGACGCAGCTGCTGTCCGGAACCAAGTCGCGCCGGGGCAAACAGGGTTGCTGCATCGTCCGGATAGGCGAGGTTGCCGATGCGCAACGAAGATAGGGCTTTGACTTTCTCGGCGGAGTCGATTGCCGCGAAGACATAATCCGCCTCGGCAAGCGGCGTCGAGCGGGCGCCCGTTGCGGTCAGCATGGAGTTCAAAGAGGCGTCGTTTTCGCAATGAAAGCTGCATTCACGATCGAGCAGGCTCTCCGCGAGACCCCAGAAACCTTCTCCCGACATCTCGCGCGGCTGGCCGGGTCGGCTCAGAGCCCACATGAGATCTTCGAAGGTGGCATTGGTACGGGTATCGTCCGCGGTTGGTAACAGGGAGTGTACCATGGTCAGAATGTCTCCATCTGCACGCGGGTCGCTTCGACTTTTCGCAGCAACTGGCGGTCGTCTTCCCGCTGGCGGTCGCCTTCGGCATTTAAAAGGTCAAGGATGATGTCGGTACGATGGTTGCTGGCGATGGCTGCATCGATGATCGCCATTGCCATGGCATGCTCGAGATCGCGGCCGACGATCGCGCCGTAGCCTTCGACGGATCGTCCAGGCACTCGGATATGCGCTTCGGATACGAGCACTTCGCCCAGATGAAAGGCGGTGCCCTGGACGGTATCCGTTAACGGAAGCATTACGAGGCCGGTACGATTAACGACAACGTCGACGTCGCCAAGCGTGTCGAGCAGCTGTTCGGCGGTGGCTTTGATGTTTGTCGGACGGCTCGCAGCGAGAATTTCCAGGGCCTGCGCATGGGCATAGGATGCGCCGACCGGATCACCAGTCTTCTCCTCAGTCATCATCTTTTCCTTGGCACTTAGGGGTCGTTCAGGAATGGTGGCAGCCCACCAGAAACATTCGAATGATCACTATATTCATCCGGATGAATTGTCCATCTCGTTTTGCTTTGAGAGACGAGATTCCTCGACCTGGGCGAAGCGCTCAGTCGTCACGCCGGCGCAGCCATTCGGCTGTGATGCGGCTTGCTTCCCACGCGGCCGCCGCCGGCGCCTGTCCTTGCAGCAAAGCGAACAAAAAAGCGCCTGCGAAGCGGTCGCCCGCGCCGATCGTGTTCGTGGAAGCGACCCTATCCGCCGGTTCGACCTCTATGGCGTCCGAACCGTCGAACAACGTGATTGGGCGCGAGCCATCGGTAAGGACCAGCATCTTCAAGCGTCGGCCGGCGACCTCGGCAGCGCGCCGCCAAGCGAGGGTGAGATCGTCGGAAACATCGTCGCGAGAAGAGATGACATAGTCTGCTGGGCGATGCGTCGCGGGCTTGAGCGGAAATTGTGATACGACAAGCGGCTGGGCATCGATCTGATCGACGAGGTTGCCGTCAAGAGCAAGGGCATTGATATAGACGCCCGCGCTCGACAGTTTCCCCGCAGCCGTTAAGGGATACGCCCGGCCTACCGGTGCGATGATCGTCCGCTCGCCGTTGGGTTCCAGGAAAATTTCCAGCGGTGCGGTTTCTCCGGGGGCCATCATTATATGGTCGGTGTCGAAGCCGGCGGAGGA
The DNA here is from genome assembly GCF_016429255.1 of Rhizobium sp. ASV8. Taxonomy (GTDB): domain Bacteria; phylum Pseudomonadota; class Alphaproteobacteria; order Rhizobiales; family Rhizobiaceae; genus Rhizobium. The sequence continues at coordinate 14,020 of NZ_JAELUG010000026.1, read as the reverse complement.
AAGCGACGTGAACGTGGCTTGCCCTTGCTCGTCCTGCATCAACCGCGAGACGAGTGCGACGTCGGCTCCCAGTTCCAGAAGCTGCTGGCCGGTATAGTAGGCGCCGCCGCCAAGCCGGGTTGTCCGGGATGAAAACTGCATCCGGCCGCCCCGGACCAACGGAGCATCCAATTGCCATATGCGGTCGTGATTTACCGATCCGATTACGATTATTCGGGGCATGTCTTGCCTATCTGTCGTCAATGCCTGGTGCTAACGCGTCCACGATGAAACGCTGCGCCAGTAGGAAGATCAAGAGAACGGGGACGATCGATAACAGGCTTGTCGCCATCAACGGACCCCAGGCTCGCTCGGCGCCTTCGAGATCGGCAAAGACGGCAATGCCTGTTGTGAGCGTCTTCTTGAAGGCGTCGTCCAGCACGAGCTGGCCCCAGAGATAAATGTTCCAGGCGCCCATGAAGGAAATTACCGAGAGGGCCGCAATTGCCGGGATAACGTTTGGAACGCCGATCTCGAAAAATTGCCGCCACAGGCCGCTCCCATCGATCCGGGCTGCCTCGAACATCGAGCCCGGCAGCGAACGGAAGGCCTGGCGCATATAGAAGACGTAGAAACCGATATAGGGAATCGACGGGATGATCATCGCCCCATAGGTATCGACCGCCTGGAGCTTGACCACCGCAATATAGGTCGGGATGATCGCCAGCACGTTCGGAAAGGACATGGTCGCGATGACGAACCAGAACAGTGTCTGCTTTCCCTTGAACTCGAGCCGCCCGAAGGCGAAGCCCGCGGGGACTGCGAGAACAAGCTTTCCCGCGGTGATAAGGGTTGCCGTGAGGATGGAGTTCCAAAGCCACATCCAGATGGGATGACGGCTTGCGGCAATGGTGAAGTTCGCCAGCGTCGGGCTTTCGGGCCAGAGCCGCACGGCCTTTGCCATGATAAGGTCGTTCGGCGTGAAGGCCGCGGACACCATCCAGACAAGCGGGAACACGGTGACGATGCAGATTGCCATCAGCGCGGAGTGCAGCAGTAACCTGTGAAGTTTATGACCGATATCGCTCATCTGTAATGCACTCGCTTTTCGCTGACGCGGAACTGCAGCCAGGTGATGACAAGCACGAGAACGATGATGATGACGGCGACGGCGCTTGCCGGTCCGAACTGGAAGAACATTAGGCCCTGTTGCCACAGGAAATAAAGGAGGCTCGAACTTCTGCCCGCCGGTCCGCCATGGGTCAGGACATCGATGATGCCGACGATATCGTCGAGGACATGGAAAAAGGTCGTGACGCTGATGAAGAAGGCGGTCGGTGTCATCAGCGGCAGGCTGATGTTGAAGAAATGTCGTGTGGAGCCAGCACCATCGAGCTGTGACGCCTCCCGCAATTGTTTCGGCAGATTTGCCAGCGCCGCCAGCCATAGGAGCATGTTGAGGCCGAAGGTCTTCCAGAAGGTCACGAGGCTGACGCAAAACAACGCAAGGTTCGGATCCGTGTGCCAGCGCGACGGCGGAAAGCCGAAATATCCGAGTACTTCGTTGAAGAGACCGTTGACCGGGTTGAACAGCCAGGACCACGCAACACCGGCAACGGAGTAGGCGACGATCGTCGGCAGGAACAGGCTGCCGCGATAAAGCCCCTGCAAGGGATTCTTGCGCACGGCATGCAGCATGACGGCGAAAATCAGCGGGATGACGATCTCGGCAGGGATGAGGACGATGCAATAGAGCAGCGTGTTCCAGGCAGCCATGCGGAAATCGGGATTGTCGAAAATCGATGCATAGTTATCGGCGCCGACAAAGCGAATGTCTGCCGACAGCAGATTCCAGTCGACCACCGATAGCAACATCGAGGCTACGAGCGGACCGTAGAGAAATATCGCCACGGCAAGCACGGCCGGCCCCACGAACAAATAGGGGGCCAGCGATTTGAAACGAAATGGCATGATGCGAGGCCTATGCAGCAATCAGTCCTGCGAGCTCGTCATGAGCGCCCTTGATGCCGTCGGCAACTGTCGTTTCCTTGAGCAGCATGCGCGAAACCCATTTGCGCCATACGGCCTGACCTTCGAGACCGCGCTTGCCCGGCCAGATCGTTTCTGCGGTCAAACCGTCCGCCAGCTGTGCGGCTGCGGGCTTCATGAACTCGTTGATCAGCGGAATGTCGTGCTGGGACGTGTTGAGATAGCCGGTCTGGGACCATAACGCCTGCCCTTCCTTCGAAGCGCAGAATTCGAGGAAGGCGAGCGAAGCTTCCGCCTGCTCCTTGTTGCGCGTGTAGACGGCGAGGAAATTGCCGCCGCTGTTCATCTTGCGTGGATGCCCGGAAAGACCGGGGAACTTCGTCGTGATGGCCTTCGCAGCACCGAACGGGAAGGTAATGGCCGATGTCGAGCTCGTCGTGCAGATGGCCAGCGCGCCCGACTGGAAGGCAGCGACCTGCTCCTTGTCGCTGACGGGCAGCCAAAGGCCCTCATGGGCGGGAGCGCAGTATTCGCTCATGCCGGCAATTGCTTCCGGGCTGTTCAGAGCAAGCTTGCCATCGGGATTGATGATAAAGCCGCCGGCGTTCTGGATGAAGGACTGGCTCGTCCATTCGTTGTTGGACAGCGAAATCGGTGAACGGTAGGTCGGATGCTTTCCTTTCAGGGCCGCATCGAGCTTGCGTGCGCTCTCGTAGAGCCACTTTGTATCCGGCGTTTCCGGCAGGTTTGGATCGAGGCCAGCTGCCTTCCACATCTCGCTGTTGATATAGGTGATCGGCGTCGACATGGCCCAGGGCAGGCCGATAACTGCGCCGTCGATTGTGACCAGCGGCAACACGGACGGACGAAAATTGGCGAGGATCGCCTCTGCCTTCGCGGCATTGATCTCGCGCAGATCGCGTGCGCCGAGCGTGCGCTTGGCGAAATAGCCGAACTTCCAGCCGGTGATCATCATGGCTGGCGGGCGACCGGCCGCGACGCTGGCGACCGCCTTGGCGGTGACGGCTTCATAGTCGCCATCGAACCTGTTGGTGACGGTTACGCCGAGATTCTTTGCATTGAATGCGTCGACGACTTTCTGGAAGGGCTTGTCGGCGCCCCATGTGCTCGATATTTCGATCGCGGCATCGGCTGACCGCGCCTTGCCGGTCATTGCGATGGATGTGCCGATGACTGCGGTCGTACCCGCGATGAATTGCCGACGATTAAGCGCTACCATTATATCCTCAATATTCGAATGATTAATAAAACATCCGAATATCCATCTAGTGGCGGTGGGTGACACTCATGTGAAGATCTGGTGGCCTAACTATAAAATATGAGAGGGAAATTCGGCTTTTATAATCCTATTCCGGATATCGATCGCCGGACAGCGATTGAAAATCAATGCTGGAGCCGATATATGACATTCGAATGACATCATAGAATTCGGATGGGCGCGCATGGAAAAAAAACTGCTGCATGGGCAATGGCAACAGGTCGAGAGCGATATCGCCGAGGATATTCTGACCGGCCGCTTGTCACCCAAGGCGCAGCTTCCCACAGAGGCGGATCTGATGGAACGCTTCGGTGTCGGCCGCCACACGATCCGGCGGGCGATTTCACGGCTGGAGAGTCGCGGGCTCGTGTTGGTGGAGCAGGGCCGTGGAACTTTCGTGAGGGACAGCCGCCTCGACTACCGCCTGTCCGAGCGCACGCGGTTTTCCCAGAATCTGCTCGATCAGGGCAGGGAACCGCTTGGGCAAGCGATCCATGAGGAGGTGGTTCCCGCCTCGGAACTGATTGCGGAGGCCTTGCGGCTTCCCCACGGCGAGCCGGTCTATCATATCGTCAGACGCGGTTTTGCCGATGAAGAGCCGATAAACTATTCGCACGCCTATTTTCCCGTACGCCGTTTTCCCGGTTTCGATGAGGCGCGGCGCAGCGGGCGAAGCGTGACGCTTATTCTGGCTGAGTACGGCATCCCCGACTATATCCGCCTGCGCACGGATATCATCGTGCGCTTGCCGACGAGTGAGGAAGCAAAGCAACTAAATCAGTCTGCGTCGCAGCCGGTGGTCGCGCTCAGGAAGGTGGATGTGGACCTCAAGGGCACGCCGATTTCCTATTCCGAATCCATATGGCCGGGGGAACGTGTGCAGTTTTCCATCGACAATACCAGCCAGCTTCTGGATGTGCTCGCACGCGGCGAGGCGAACTGAATTGCATTCCGTCCGTTGGCCAAAAGGTTCGGGGAATTCTCCCGCCGATAGCTTGTTTGCGCAGCATTCGACTGTGCTTAACGGAAGAGTAACCATACTTTCAAGCAAAGCCGCCGATTTATACGCACGACGACCAGTTATTATATTGTGTGAGGTACGGAATAGAGATCCAAGGGAGTAAATACTGGGATTTCTGGTGGAGCCTTCTCGAAAAATACCTGGTAGTCGCGCCGCCGGCACCGAATCCGGCAATCCTTCCCGCGTGATTTCGAATCTCCAGGTCCTGCGTGCGCTGGCCGCCTCGTCCGTGGTGGTTGCCCATGCTGTGCATGAGACCGCAAGCCTGCCCGATGCGGCGGGTCGCCTGCCGATTGACGCCGCCATCAATTGGAACCTCGGCTTCGGGGTGGACATATTCTTCGTGCTATCGGGCTTCATCATGACCCATACCGCCGCTGCCGAGTTCGGCAAAAGCGGTGCCCCGCTAAATTTCTTCCTGCGGCGGTGTGCGCGGGTAGTTCCACTTTACTGGTTGTTGACCAGCGTGCTGTTGCTCGGCGCCGCTATTGCGCCGTCGTTGCTCAACGTGCCGATCGGCAATGTCTCGCATATATTGGCATCCTATTTCTTCATTCCTTCCGGCCGTGGGATTGATGAGATCAGACCCGTGCTCGCCCTTGGCTGGACGTTGAACTACGAGATGTTGTTCTACGTATTCTTCGGGCTGGCGCTCATGTTGCCGATCCGGATTGGAATCTTCTGGCTCTCGGTGCTGATGGCGGGGTTGGCACTCATCGGTAATCTGGTTTCTGCACAGCAGGTGCAACTGGCTTTCTGGACCAGCCCCATCATTTTGGAATTCCTGTTCGGCGTCTATGTTGCGTTGATCTTTCGCAGCGGCCTGCGGATTGGCATCTGGCCGGCTCTAGGCTTGATGGTGATTGGCCTTCTCGGCTTCGTGCGATTTTCCACCGGCTGGGACGATGGAACCTTGCCGCAATTCCTGCGAAGCGGATTGCCGGCGGCACTGTTCGTCCTCGCCGCCGCGATCGGTCCCGCCCTGCCGTCCGGGAAGATCGTGCTATGGGGCGTCGCGCTCGGTGACGCCTCCTACAGCCTCTACCTGTCTCACCCTTTCATCTTGCGGCCGCTGCGCGCGGTCTGGGAAAAACTCGTCGGAGATCAGCTTCCGCTCGGCCTCTTCGTCTTTTGCGGCACTATCGCCGCAGCGATATTCGCTCTTGCGCTCTGCAGGTTCGTCGAAAAACCGCTCACGGCCTATGCGCAGGGTCTCGCGCGCCGCTTGGGGCGGTCGAAGGCGGCGAGACCTGCGGGCGCGCCGGGTGCCGATACCGAAAGCGCATAGCGCCGACGCGCTCATGCCTTTCATCACGACGCTGCAACGGTTCGGCGTGTCGTGCGATATGCGGAAGCGGCGAGAACCAGCGTTGTGACAAGGCCAAGCGCGCCCGCAACCCCGGCTGCCGAAGCAAAGCCGTGCGTGGAGGCGTCTTTCAGCAAGCTCTGGAAGGTTTCGGGAGCGATGGAAAGACCGGCTGGCATCTCGTGCCGTTGAACGGCAACGATGGCGAGCGCGGCGGCATGATCGTTGCCGGAGCGCGTCAACGCTTCTTCCAGAGATGCGGAGGCACGGGCGCTCATGATCGTGCCCAGAAGGGCAATGCCAATGGTCATGCCTCCCTGGCGCAGGGCGTTCATCGTTGCCGAAGCGGCGCCGGTTCGCTCACGCGGAGCACTGCCCATCGCGGCGGCACCGGTTGCCGGGACGGTTACTCCCAAGGCGATGCCGAGCAAGGCAAATGCCGGCGCGACAACCCAGTAGGGGGTCATTGGCGTGAATGAGGTCATGGCCAGCATCGATCCACCAAGGGTGATATAGCCGGCGATCATGAGCCGGTTCATTCCGAAGCGTCGCGTCAATTTACCGAAGACGGACGAGGCAATCAGCATGGCAGCGAAGACCGGGGCCATGCGCCAGCCAGCGTCCGTCGCCGTCCAGCCCTGTCCCTGTTGAAGGAAGAGCGAGAACAGAAAAAGGCTGGTGTAACCGGAAAAGCCAAGCACGAGCGACGCGAAATTGGCCGATGCGAATGGTGCTTGGCGGAAGAGATCGACCGGAAAAACCGGACGCGACGCACGCAGTTCCACGACGATGAAGAGGACGAGAGCGATCGCCGAAGCAAGGAATGTGAAAATCGTTTCACGCGCATTCCAGCCGGCGTGACCCGCATTGATCAATGAGAAGGTCAGGGATCCAAGAAAGATGATGCTCAGGAACTGGCCAGCGGGATCGAGCGCGGCATGGTCGGGATTGGCGCTTTCCTCGATGCCCCAGAGGCCGAGTACGATTGTTACCAAGCCGATGGGTAGATTGACCAGGAAGATGCTGGCCCAGCCGGCGTGATCGACCAGAAGGCCACCGAGCATCGGCCCGAGGATGAGAGAGACCGCGCTGAATGACGACCAGCCGCCGATAACATGAGCACGCTCGGCGGGGTCCGGAAAGGCCTGCGTCAATATCGACAGCGCGCCGGGAATCACCAGGGCGCCTGCAACGCCCTGTAGCGCGCATCCTGCAATCAGCACCTGCAGGCTATGCGCCGATGCGCAGATGGCCGAACCGACTGTAAACAGCGCCACGCCGACAAGCCAAATCCGCTTGCGGCCATAGCGATCCGCCAAGGGACCTGCAGACAGCATGAAGGCCGAGAGGCACAGCGTATAGGTGCCTACGACCCATTGCAGGCCTGAAAGGCTGGTGCCGAGATCGGATTGAATTGCGGGCAGCGCGACGCTGACGATGCTGATTGCAAGCGAAGCCATGAATGTGCCGAGATAGACGGCAGCGGCGGCAATGGATCTGCGATTTAACGTCATTTTATCGGAGCCTATATAGATGATATAAATGTATTAATGCAATTAGACCGACCGTCGGTCAATAGGCGTCAGTCTTCCAAAGGTGCAATGGATGTGTCATCACTCGACTCACCAGCGAAACAAGGGAAGGACGGTAGAAATGGCAATCGGGCCGCGATCCGCGAGAATTGGACAAACTCCACGGCCGCGGAAACGATTGATGCTTCCGGCGGAAGTGCGCATCGACGATCTGATGACGGCGGCGGCAGACCTTTTCATCGCCAAAGGCATCGAGGCAACGACGGTCAACGATATCGTGGAGCTCGCGGGTGTCGGCAAAGGTACATTCTACCATTATTTCGCGACCAAGGAGGATGTCATCCTCGCTCTGCGCGAGCGCTTTTCGCGAGACTTCACGAACAAGGTCGCCGCCGCTCTGGCGGAATGTCCGGGCGACGATCACCGGGCTTGTTTTGCGACATGGCTTCGCGGAACTGTCGAAGCCTATATCGCCAATTATGAGCTTCACGACGTGGTCTTCCACGAGTTCCGCCATAGCAGCAGGAACTCGAAGGAAAAGGAGATCGTCATCGCCCAGCTTTCGGCTCTTCTGGCTGAAGGAGCGAAAGCAGGCGCCTGGTCATTGCCGGATGTGCGTGCGGCAGCCATCGCTATTTATGACGGCATGCACGGTGTCGTCGATGATGCCATCGTTGCCGGCAACGGCGACGCCGGCGCAATCTGCGAAAAATTGTCCTTGCTCTTCGATCGGATTCTTATTGCCTGACCTGCCTGTCGCCAGACGCCAAAGTGGCGACCCGAGCGAAGTGCTGCCGGGAAGGCTGCTCGCTATTCCGCCCATTCGAGATCGGTGGTGAACGCGATCGTCAGCCAACGGTCAGGGCTTTCGTCGCCGATCGCTTCGCCAATCTCGTCGCGGATGCGATCCCATTCCTCCAGTTTCTTTGCGGGCTCATCCTTCGGGACGATGAAGTAAAGCTCGATCTGCTTGCCGCGGCCGACGCGGGCGACATAGGAGCGATAGGATTCGAAATTGTAGCGGCGCACAACGTCAGCGGCGACGCGATCGACATGCTCCCGCAACGCGACCGGCGTCACGAGCAGGATGTCGGCAAAGGCCTGTTTGATCGTTCCGAGTGGCATGGGGATGACGACGAGGCACACGATGGCCAGCGCCAGCGGATCGACATAAGGCGACATCCATTCCAGCGTCGTGCCTTGAATGGCGAAACCGAATATGAAGGCAAGGAGCAGGGCTGCGCTAAGGCTGCCGGTCATGACCCAGGCTTTCGCATCCAGCGCAATGAAGTTGGACTTGAGCGTCACGTTGGCCCGTCTGGCGTAGGCGGCCATGAGAAAGGCAATGATCATCGTCAGCACCGCATAAATGATGGCGTGGTCGAAGGAGAGGTGTCTGCCGCCCGCCATGATACTGCCGATCGCATTGATCAGCGCATAGATTGCCGCGCCGGTCAGCAGGATGCCGTTGAGCCCGAGGACCATGGGCTCCAGATGCCAGAAGCCCATGGTGAAATGCTTGATGAACCTGCCGGTGTTCGCGCTATTGCTTGCGGCAGTAATAATCAGATTGGAGACGATCAATGCGACGATCGTCATGATCGCATCCGTCAGGGCATAGACGCCGTCGAAAACGATGGCATAGGAACCGGACAAAAGCCCAAACACGATGCCTGCGGCCGCAAGAACGAACGTTATGATGATGGAAATGCGCAATACGCTTTGTTCAGTGGTCATTCTTCAATCCTCCGGAAGGATATCTGGCATGGATTTCGAGCAAGATCACAACATACGGTGGGCCTAGTGCCCTCACACAATTGAGACGATCGACGTGAGCCGGCTGATCCGTGATCGTGCGCGTCGGCGGTGTTTGGTGAACTATCAAGAGGCATGCCGCCTTGCGCTATGCCCCTGCTGTCTGAATTCGCTAGGCGTAACGCCGGCCAGTTTCTTGAAGTCGCGCGCGAAGTGAAAGGGGTCGGGATAGCCGCATTTGGTGGCAATGGTCCCGATCTTCTCATCGGTTACGACAAGGAGCCGCTTTGCGGCACTCACACGCTCGTGGCGCAGCCAATCGAGCGGCGTCGTCCCCATTCTCTGCCGGAAGCGGCGAAAGAGCTGTGCCTGGCTCAAATTGGCGGCGGCCGCAAGATCCGCCACGCTCCAGGGGTGCGGGAGGTTGGCTCGCACGGTTTCCACCACCCGCTGCAACCGCTGCACCGCACTGCTGAGATCGTCCCCGTCCGCTCGTTCGGACACCAGAATTGAGACGAGTTGGGCAAGCAAGGCAAAGCATCGGCTCTCGGCCAGAAAGCTGCCGGTCTCCACCTCGCGGAGAATGCTTTCGAACAATGGTCGCAGATCGTGCTGCTGGGCTGTCTCGAAGACGGGATTGGCACCTACGCCGAGATTGTCGAACAGCGTGTCCAGCCCGTGCCCGACGAATCCGAGCCAGAGATACGACCAGTGGGAAGAGCGAGGCTCGCAGCCATGTGAATACAGCATCGAGGAGTCGAGCCAGGCCACTGTTCCCGCTTGTAGGTAGCTCGATTGCCCGTTGATATCGAGCATACCTTTGCCGCTGAGAGTAAGGATCAGCGTGTGCTGATTGAAACGATGGGCGATGGGTGTTTCCGAAGGTGCACAGACCCGGCGCCCGGCGGCGAGAAGGGAATAGGGCAGGGCACGCGACAGCCGCCCCGGCGTCTGAAAGAAGACTTCGTCGAGGACATCCGGTTTTGCCGAGGTTGGTTCGTCTGTCATGATCCGCGGATCATATCGGAGGATGAGAGTTTTATCCATATCGCTGCGGCTTGCATCCATGTCTTTCCGTCGAGCAGACAGGTATTCTGTGAGGATCGACCGGAATAGAGGAGGTCCAGGTGGTAACGGCGTCCCCCGCATTTGATCCGCTTTCGCAGGCATTCGCAGATAATCCCTATGCATCCTACACCGAGCTGCGCGCCTATCCCGGCCCGGTCTACTACGAGCATTTCGATATATGGCTGCTGTCGCGCTATCAGGATGTGGCCGCGGCGGCTGCCGACAAGACGCTTGTCCGCTCCATGGAATATTTCCTGTCGCCCAAGGAGATCGAAGCGGAGAAGGTGCGTCTGAACTGGCATGATATGCCGAACCATTCGCGCTTCGTGCAGTTCAGCCTGCTCGATTCCGATGGCGAAACGCACGACCGTCTACGCCGCAAGGTCTTTCGCGAGTTCACGCCTGCCCTCGTTGCGCGTCAGCGCGGCATGATCCAGGATTTCGTCGACAAGCTGCTCGACAGATTGCTCGAGGCGGGAACGATCGACTTCGTCGAGGATCTCGCCTCCGAGGTCCCCGGCCATATTATCGGCTCGGTGCTGGGCGTGCCGGATGAATATGCCGGACAGTTGCGCAAATGGTCCGAGCAGGTCGTGCAATATTTCGATGTTGACCGCAGCGAAGAGCGCAAGGCGATCGCCGAGCGTGCGACGACCGAGTTCTACGAACTGCTCAAGGAACTCATCGCCGATCGCGTGCGCAGTCCGCGCGAAGACCTCCTCTGTCGGCTGACGCAGGCTTACACAAGCGGCGAGATGACTGAGGACGAGCTGGTCTCCACCTGCATGCTGATCCTGATGGCGGGTCACGGCTCGACGATCGACGTGCTCGGCAGCGGAATGCATGCGCTTTTGCAGTATCCCGACGCATTGGCGAAGCTCAAAGAGACGCCGGCCGCCATGCCGACCGCGATTCAGGAAATGTTCCGGTTCGAATCGCCGCTGCCGTTCTTCCATCGCTATTTGACCGAAGAAAAGGTCATTGCAGGAAAGAACCTGCCGAAGGGCACCAAGGTCGGCTTGCTCTACGGTGCGGCCAACCGCGATCCTGAGCAGTTCGAATCGCCCGACCTCTTCAATATAGAGCGCACGCCCAACCGGCATGTGGCGTTCGGCGGTGGTGCACATTTCTGTCTCGGCAATCATCTTGCGCGGCTGGACATGGAGATCATCTTCTCGACGCTGCTGCAGCGGACCCGTTCCATCGAGTTGCTGGACGAGCGCCCTGCCTACAAGCGCGGGTTATCGGTTCGCGGGCCGCAGCGCCTCAACATCCGCCTTGTTCCCGCTTGAACCGGATGCGCAGCGGCTTTCCGCCCGGAATGCCTACAGCATCGGCCCGAAAATCTGACACGATTTTCGGAAAGCCTGATGCGTAGATTCAAAAAGTTGGAGCGTCCTTTGTGCTTCCGAAAGGAAGCACGGCGCTCCAAGGAAACAATAGGATAGAGCGACTTCGCCAATTGGAGAAAAGCGAAGATGTGCTCCGTCGAAAGCATGGAGAATGCAATGAGTGAAGTCGTGTTCGTCGATTCCGCCGGTCGGGAGACGCGCGTGAATGCTAGTGATGGCGAGACGCTGATGGCCGTCGCCGTCAGAAGCGGTATCGATGGTATCGTCGCGCAATGCGGCGGAGCCTTGGCCTGCGGCACCTGTCATTGCTATATCGACGAGGCTCATCTCGGCCTCCTGCCTCCGCCTTCACAGGAAGAGGCTGATATGATCGAATTCGTGATGGAGCCGAAGCCAAATAGCCGCCTCAGCTGTCAACTCCTGATGAGCGCTGCCACCGACGGCATGCGCGTTATCGTTCCCGATAACCAGCATTGATCTCGAGGTTTTCGGCCAGGCCGAGATAGAGCAATTCCAGGAAAAGTGCGCGGCGGTTTCCGTCCGGAATTGCTTAGACGAACGGCTCTAGTCGCGTCGGATTCGATTTTGCCTTGAAGGAGGACGCCGGCGATGAGGCCGGCGTTTCTCGTCTTGCTATGATTGGATTGCTTGCCGCGATCCCTGGCGTGCCTGCCGATAGTGAGCCGGATCCGGTATCGGAACGGCAGCCATCAGGTTTCGCGTGTAATCGTCGCTCGGGTTTTCGAATACCTGCCGGCGCGTGCCCATCTCCACAATGCGACCGCCGCGCATGACGGCGACGTGATGCGACATCTTCTCGATGACGGCCATGTCATGCGAAATGAAGAGATAGGCGAGCCCCATCTGCTCCTGCAGCTCGAGCATGAGGTCAAGAACGCGTGCGCGTACCGAAACGTCGAGTGCGGCCACGCTTTCGTCAGCAACGATCAGCTTCGGTTCGAGCGCCAGCGCCCGCGCAATGCAGATGCGCTGACGTTGGCCACCGGAGAATTCGTGCGGATAGCGGCTTGCGGCGTCCGGTGTCAGCCCGACGCGTTTCAACAGCGCCGAGACGCGATCCTTGCGCTCGGATGCATTTCCGACATTGTGTATGACGAGCGGCTCGGCGATCGCTGAACCCACGCTCATGCGGGGATCGAGCGAGGCGTACGGGTCCTGAAAGATCATCTGCGCCGCGCGGCGCACAGGCTGCATCTTCGTGGCGGAAAGCCCGTGAACCTCGCGTCCCCAGATTTTCACGCTGCCGGTAAAACCGATGAGATTGAGGATGGCCTTGCCCGTCGTTGATTTGCCCGATCCGCTCTCTCCCACCAGCCCCAGCGTCTGACCGGCCTGGATCGAGAAGGATACGTCGTTGACCGTGGGGGCGCTGGCCTTGCCCTTGCCGAACAATCCCGCCTTGCCACCATAGGTCACGCTCAGTTTCTTGACCTCGACGATTGGCGTAGCCGGCGCAGCCATGGCGGGAGCACTCGAAATGCGCGGTGGCGCGTCCGTACCGGCATGCGTGCCAAGGCGGGGGACGGCAGCAAGCAGTTCGCGTGTATAGGTCTGGCTGGGTTTGCCGAAGACATCAAGCGCATCGCCCTGTTCCACGATGCGGCCATGCTGCATGATCGCGACACGATCGGCCATCTCGGCGACGACGCCCATGTCATGGGTAATCAGCAGGATAGACGTATTGAATTCGTCGCGAAGCTCGCGCATCAGCGTCAGGATCTGCGCTTGCACGGTCACATCGAGCGCCGTGGTCGGCTCGTCGGCGATCAGCACTTTCGGACGGCATGACAGGGCCATGGCAATCATGACGCGCTGGCGCATGCCACCGGAAAGCTCATAAGGGTATTGCGTCAGGCGCTTGGCGGCGTCGTTGATATGGACGGCATCGAGCATCGACTTTGCGACCTGCATAGCATCGCCTGTAGCGTCAGCCTGATGTTCGCGGATGGCCTCGATCAGCTGTGCCCCGATCGTCATGACCGGATTGAGCGAGGTCATCGGTTCCTGAAAGATCATCGCCACTTCGCCGCCACGGATCTGGCGAAGGGCGCTGTTCGGGATGCCGAGAATATTGCGCCCCTCCAGCAGGATCTCGCCCGATGCGACCTTCAACGAAGCCTTGGGGAGCAAGCCCATGATCGAGAGAGACGTCACCGATTTCCCGGATCCGGACTCGCCTGCAAGGCAAAGCGTCCTGCCGGGCTCGAGGTCGAAGCTTACATCATCGAGGATGCGCTTCAACCCTTCCGGCGTTCTGGCATCGACGCTCAGGTTGCGGACGGAGAGAACCGCTGAACGGGCGCTTTGATTGCTCACGCGAAGACAATCCTTGGGAAATAGAAGGAAACGACCCAGTTGGGCATGTCGACGATTTCGCTGATCCTCAGATCTCCGCAAACCGAGCAGAGCATGTAAGCATCGACCGGATTAAGGCCATGCTCGGCCGCAAGCAGGTCGATCATGCGCATAACGGCTTCCTTTGCCCCCGTCATCAGATCCGGGCCGATGCCTGTGGTGACTTCGTAGCCGGCGCCGTCGAGATGTCGCGTGACAGGTTCGGTGGTCGTAAAGCGCGGGCTCTGAAGGTTGGCGCCCTTAACCAGATCGAGTGTCAATTCGACATTCATCTGGCTTTCGATGGCCGTGCCGCAAACTTCGCCGTCTCCCTGCGCCGCGTGCGTGTCGCCGACAGAGAAAAGCGCGCCTTCCGTTTCGATC